>DATLTN010000003.1 GCA_035533595.1 Acidimicrobiales bacterium | reverse complement strand
TACATCCTGCGCGCGTTCGCGAACGGCGGTTCGGCCATGACCGGTACCGAGGCGATCTCGAACGGGGTGAGCATCTTCCGCGATCCTCAACCCGAGAACGCCCGCCAGACCCTGCTCCTCATGAGCATGATCCTCGGTTCGATGTTCCTCGGCGTCTCGGTGTTGTCGGCGCTCACGCACACCATTCCCTTTAGCTCCGGAACGCCGACGGTCGTCTCGGAGATCGGCAAGCTCGTCTACGGAAGCTCAGGCGCCGGCGACGTCGCCTACGCCGCGCTGCAGACCTCGACCGCGCTCATCTTGATCCTCGCGGCGAACACGAGCTACACCGGCTTCCCGTTCCTCGTCAGTTTCGTCGCCGAGGACTCCTTCCTTCCTCGACAGCTAACCGTCCGAGGCCACCGCCTCGTCTTCTCGAACGGCATCATCGTCCTCACCGTCGCGTCGCTCGCGCTCCTACTCGCGACAAAGGCGCGGGTCGCGTCCCTCATCCCGATGTACGCGATCGGCGTCTTCACCGGCTTCACGATGGCCGGCGCGGGGATGGCCAAGCACCACGTCACCCACCGCGAAGCGGGCTGGCGGCGCGGCGTCGCGATCGGCGCGGTGGCGGCGGTCGTCTGCACGCTCGTCGTCGTGATCTTCGCGATCACCGAGTTCACCCGCGGCGCCTGGGTGGTGGTCGTCGTGATGCCGCTCCTCGTGTTCGGCCTCGTGCGCACCAACCGCCGCTACCGCCAGGAGTCGCGGGTCCTCGAGGAGGGGGCCGCCGTGGTCGCCTGCGAGGCGCCGGTGCTGCGCCGCCACGTCGTGGTCGTGCTCATCGACCGCATCGACCTCGCCACCGCGCGGGCGCTGCAGTACGCGCGCACCCTCTCACCCGACGAGCTGCGCGCCGTGCACTTCAACGTCGACGAGAGCCGCAGCGAGCGCCTAGTCTCCCGCTGGCGCCAGCTCGGGCTGACCCGCCTGCCCCTCGACGTCATCGAGTGCCCCGACCGCCGTCTCGGTCGTGCCGCCCTCGAGCTCGCGGCCGAGTCCGCGGACGGCGAGACCGAGGTGAGCATGCTGCTGCCCCGCCGCTCCTACCGGGGAGGCTGGGGGCGCTTCCTCCACGACCACACCGCCGACCGCATCGTCGAGACGGTGAGCCAGCTGGCGCACGTCAACGCGACGATCGTCCCCTTCAACGTCGCCGGCGCGATCGACCTCGACCTCGCCGCCGGCCTCGAGGAGCCCGAGACCGAGCGTCGCTCGCAGCGCGAGCGGGACGAGGCCTCGAACCCGACACCGGAGATCGCCGGGGCGACGCCGATCTCCGAGCTCAAGTGGCGCGACCGCGCCGTGGTCGCGGGCAGGGTGCGGGCGATCCGCATCCAACCGTGGTCGGGGGTGCCGACCCTTGAGTGCTCGATCGTCGACAACTCCCGGCGAACCCTGCTCGTCGTCTTCCTCGGCCGCCGCGACGTCCCCGGACTGCGGACAGGAACCGTCGTCAGCGTGGAGGGGCGCATCGGCACCCACCGCGGCCAGCTCGCCGTGGTGAACCCCCGCTACGAGATCCTCTCGACGAGCGAGGAGCACCGCTAGGAGCTCGCCGCCCCGCCGCCGGCGAGCGCCGTGCCGACCTGGCTGGCGATCGCCGCGGCGACGACGCGCCGCTCGAGGCTCACCGGCCGGCCGGGGGTCGGGACGAGGAGGAAGCGCCCCTGGTGCACCCCCCGCCCCTCGACGGTGAGCTCGAGCTCCCTCCCCGGCAGGCCGAGGTCCCCGGCGTCCCACGAACGGCCGGAGAGGATCACCTCCCCTCCCGCCTCAAGGCGGGCGAGGCGGGGGTCCGAGGGGAGCCGCTCGAAGCGGCAGTCGCGTAGGTAGAGCAGGTCGGAGAGCTCCGCGGCGGCGCGGATGACGACGAACTCGGGAGGCTCGCCGAGGGCGATCATCTCCGCGAAGTCGTGCAGCATCGCGAGGTGGTTGGCCCCCTCGAGCGCGATCCGCCGCTGGCGGCGGCCGCGCGCCGCGAGCTCGCTCACCGCGACACCGACCGCGAGCAAGAGCAGCGTCGTCTCGATGTCGAAGCGCTGCACGATCGAGAAGTGGTCGTAGGGGCGGGTGAAGAAGAAGTCGAACCAGACGCTCGCCGAAGCGGCGGCGAGGAAGCCGCCGAGGCGTTGGCCGGTCGCCGCGACGGCGACGACCACCGCGACGAGCACGAGCGCGGCGTCGGCCGCCTGGAAGCTCGAGCGCAGCGGCGAGATCGCGGCGGCCACCGCGGCGGGCGCGACGAGGCCGACGAGGACCGCGGCCGCCGGCAGCCGGAGGAGCCGTGCGCCGCGGCGCCTCACGGTCGCGCCCGGTGCACGCGCCCCGGCGGCGTGGTCGCCGCGTCGCGCTCGACCGGGACGAGGCGGGCCCGCACCGGCCGGTGGTCCGAGCCGGCGTCGGCGAGCACGCCCGCCTCCCCGACGCGCAGCGGGCCGCGGAAGAGCAGGTGGTCGATCTGACTGTGCGGCCGCCAGGCGGGCCAGCTCCTGGCGCGCACGGCGCGCCGCCAGCCCGGGAGGAGCGCGAGGAGGGGTGCTCCCCAGCAGTTCATGTCGCCGCCGATGACCGCGACGGGGCGCCCCGCGAGCGCCGCGCCGAGGGCCCGCACCTGGCGCCACGCACCGTGGCTGATGTGGCCGAGGTGGGTGCCGGCGACGACGAGCTCGTCGCCGGGAAGACCGACGCGCACGACGACCGCCCGGCGGCGGGCGGGGTCGCGGCGCAGCTGGGGGAGGTCGAGCACCTCGGCGTCGAGGAGCGGGAGGCGGGTCGCGACGCCGAGGCGCCAGCTCCCGCGCACCCCCGGCATGCCGCGCTCGGCCGGGCGCAGCGCCGCCCGCCGGCTGCGCGGCGGGCCCTCGAGGCGGAGCGCCCGCGGCGCCCGGCGCACGACGGAGGGGCCCCAGCGGCCGGCGGCGCGCGCCGCCGGCTCGTGGCGGACGAGGCGCGCCCGTGCGAGCTCGGTGGTCACGAGACGGTACGGGGCGGCGGCGCGCTCGGTGGCGGCGCTCTCGCCGTCGGCGAAGAAGAGCTCGGGGAGCACGACGACGTCGGCGTCGAGGCGGTGGAAGGCGCCCCAGAAGTCGTAGGGGCGCCCCCATCCGTCGACCCCGCCGTGGCCGTTGAAGACGGCCACCGAGACACCGCCGTCCGGGGCGCCCCCGCCCGGGGGCACGCTCACACCCTGCCGCAGCCCGCGACCGAGGCGAGGTCGGCATCGGGGCGGCCGAACCCCTCGGGCCAGTAGTCGCCGGTGACCTCGTCGAGCAGGTAGGCGGTGGGGTGCGGCGAGGAGACGATGGTGCGCAGCGCCTCGAGGAAGCGCTCGACGTCGGCGGTGGTCGTCGAGGCCCCCGCAGAGGCGCGCACTGCGCCCGGCATCTCGCGGTGGTCGCCGCGCCGCGCGCGCTCCCGGAAGCGGGCGAGCTCGCCCTCGCCGAGGCCGAGCAGGCGGACGAGGTAGGGGTGGGCGCAGAAGCAGCCGTGGCGGACGCCGATCCCGAACTCGGCGGAGAGGCGGGCGGCGATGAGGGCGTGCGGCAGCCCTTCGACCACGAAGGCGGCGACGGGGAGGCCCGCCACTTCGGCCGGGGGGCCGAGCAGCCGGACGCCCTCGATCGCCGCCAGCCCGCGGTACAGGCAGCTGCGCAGCGCCTCGTCGTGGGCGGTGATCGCGGGGAAGCCGATCGCGGCGAGCTCGTCGAGGGCGGCGCCGAGGGCGACGGCACCGAGGACGTTCGGCGAGCCGGCCTCCTCGCGCTCGGGCGGCGCCGACCAGACGACCTCGTCGAGGTCGACCAGCTCGACGGCGCCGCCGCCCGCGAGGAAGGGGTCCCCCACCGCGAACGTGGCGCGCGGTCCGATGAGCGCCCCCGCGCCGAAGGGGGCGTAGAGCTTGTGGCCGGAGAAGACGACGTAGTCCGCGGCGGCGGGGAGCGCCCGGTGGGGGGCGAGCTGCGCGGCGTCGACGAGGACCGGGACGCCGCGCTCGTGTGCGGCGGTGATCGCCTCCTCGAGCGGCGGGAGGTAGCCGGTGACGTTCGAGGCGCCGGTGATCGCGAGGAGCTTCGGGCGGGGCGAGGCCTCGAGGCCGGCGAGCAGCGCCGCGAGCTCGAGGCGGCCGTCGGCCGTGCACTCGACGAAGCGGCAGGTGGCGTAGCGCCCCCACGGGAGGAGGTTGGCGTGGTGCTCGAGGACCGTCGTGAGCACGATGTCGCCGGGGGCGAGCGCGAGGCGGAAGGCGAGGTGGTTGATCGCCTCGGTGGTGTTGCGGCAGAGGATGGCGACGTCGTCGGCGGAGCGGCCGGCGAAGCTGAGCACGGCGGCGCGGGCCTCCTCGTAGGCGGCGGTCGAGAAGCGCGAGGCGTAGCCGGCGCCGCGGTGCACGCTCGAGTAGTAGGGGAGGAAGGCGTTGACGCGGGCGGCCACACCGAGCGAGGCGCCCGTCGAGGCGGCCTGGTCGAGGCTCAGGTAGGGGCGGGTGGCGCCGTCGAGGCAGGGGACCTCGAGGCCCTCCCCGACGAGGTGCAGTGGCAGTGTCGTGACAGCTCCGGTCAAGGCGATGACGTCGGCCTAGACGCCGACGGTCCCGTCGATCACCTCGCGCAAGAGGTCGGCGTGGCCGTTGTGGCGGGCGTACTCCTCGATCAGGTGGACGAGCACGTAGCGCAGGCTCGGCTGGAGGGCGCGCCGACCGCTCGGGCGGGGGGCGATGTCGTCGAGCGAGGCGGAGTCGACGATCTCGCGCGAGCGGTCGCACTCGCTGCGAAAGGTCGACAGCGCGGCGGCGGGGTCGGCCGCCTCGGCCTCGTCGAAGGCCGCGTTCGGCGCCTCCTCCCGCTGGTAGAGGGGCTCGACCTCGAGGCCGGCGAAGCGCCCCTGCAGCCAGCGGCGCTCGACCTCGGACATGTGGCGGACGAGGCCGATGAGCGACATCGAGGAGGGGGGCACCGACCGGCGGGAGAGCGCCGCGGCGTCGAGGCCCTCGCACTTGCGCTCGAGGGTCGCGCGGTGGAAGTCGAGCCAGCTGAGCAGCATCTCGCGCTCATCGGCCACGGCCGGGGGATCGGTACGGGTGATCTCCATCTTCGGACGATAGGCCACCGGCGCGCCCGCCCGTCTCGACGGCGCCGACGGCGCGTGCAACGCTTTCGCGCCGCCACTTTCGGGAGCGAGATGATCGAGCACGCCGTCCGGGTCTACAAGAGCGCCGAGTCGTTGCCGCGAGCCGGGCAGCTCGCGTGGAAGATCGCCGAGGTCGCCGCCGACCCCGTCCCCCTCGCCGAGGACGTCGCGGAGATGGTCGTCAACCGCATCATCGACAACGCCGCGGTCGCCGTCGCCTCGGTGGACCGCCACCCGGTGCGGACCGCCCGCTTGCAGGCGCTGGCGGCTCCCTCGACGCGGGGCGCCGCGGTCCTCGGGCGCGAGCAGGCGCTGCGCGTCGCCCCCGAGTGGGCGGCGTGGGCGAACGGCGTCGCGGTCCGCGAGCTCGACTTCCACGACACCTTCCTCGCCGCCGAGTACGCCCACCCCGGCGACAACATCCCCCCGCTGCTCGCCACCGCGCAGCACGTGGGGGCGAGCGGCGAGGAGCTCTGCCGGGCGATCGCGACCGGCTACGAGATCCAGATCGACCTCGCCACCGGGATCTGCCTCCACGAGCACCGCATCGACCACATCGCCCACCTCGGCCCCTCGGTCGCCGCCGGCCTCGGCACCCTCCTCGGGTTGCCCACCGAGGTCACCTACCAGGCGGTCGGCCAGGCCCTGCACACGACGACCACGACCCGACAGTCCCGAAAGGGCGAGATCTCGTCCTGGAAGGCCTACGCCCCCGCCTTCGCCGGCAAGGTGGCGATCGAGGCCGTCGACCGCTGCCTGCGCGGCGAGGGCGCCCCGTCACCGATCTACGAGGGCGAGGACGGCGTCCTCGCGTGGATGCTCGACGGCCCGGACAGCGCCTACGTCGTCCCCCTCCCCGCGGCGGGCGAGGAGAAGCGGGCGATCCTCGAGAGCTACACCAAGGAGTACTCGGCGGAGTACCAGGCGCAGGCCCTGATCGACCTCGCGCTGCGGATGCGGGGGCGCATCGGCGACCTCGGCGCGGTGGTGGCGGTGACCATCCACACCAGCCACCACACCCACGCGGTGATCGGCACGGGCGCCAATGACCCGCAGAAGTTCGACCCCGACGCCTCGCGGGAGACCCTCGACCACTCCGCCCCCTACATCTTCGCGGTCGCCCTCGAGGACGGCGGCTGGCACCACGAGCGCTCTTACGCGAGTGAGCGGGCGCACCGCCCCTCGACGATCAAGCTCTGGCGGAGCATCTCGACCGTCGAGGACCCGGAGTGGAGCCGCCGCTACCACGCCCTCGACCCGAAGGAGAAGGCCTTTGGCGGCCGCGTGGTGATCGAGCTCGCCGACGGCACGCGCGTCGAGGACGAGCTCGCCGTCGCCGACGCCCACCCCCTCGGCGCCCGACCCTTCGCTCGCGCCGACTACGTGGCGAAGTTCACCACCCTCGCCGAAGGGGTCGTCAGCCCCGCCGAGCAGCGGCGCTTCCTCGCCGCCGCGGAGTCGTTGCGCGAGCTGCGGGGCGAGGAGCTCCTCGGCCTCAACGTCGCCGTCGAGGACCTCGCCGGGCGCGACGCGACGGCTCCCGCGGGGCTCCGCTGATGCTCGGCGCCACGACCTCGGTCGCCGAGCGGCGGCGCGCCTTTCGCGAGGGGCTCGCCTCGGGGCGGCTGCTGCGCTTCCCCGGTGCCTTCAACCCGAACTCGGCGCTGCTCATCGAGGAGCACGGCTTCGAGGGCGTCTACGTCTCGGGCGCGGTCCTCTCGGCCGAGCTCGGCCTCCCCGACATCGGCCTCACCACCCTCACCGAGGTCGCGGGGCGCGCGCACGCCATCGCGCGGGTCACCAACCTGCCGGCCCTCGTCGACGCCGACACCGGCTTCGGGGAGCCGATGAACGCGGCGCGCACCGTCCAGCAGCTGGAGGAGATGGGCCTCGCCGGCTGCCACATCGAGGACCAAGTGAACCCGAAGCGCTGCGGCCACCTCGACGGCAAGGCCGTCGTCGGGCGCGACGAGATGTGCCGCCGCCTCGCGGCCGCGGTCGGTGCGCGCCGCGACGGCGACTTCGTCGTCTGCGCCCGCACCGACGCGCGCGCGGTGGAGGGCCTCGACGGGGCGATCGAGCGCGCCAAGGCCTACGTCGACGCCGGCGCCGACCTCATCTTCGCCGAGGCGCTCGAGAACGAGCACGAGTTCGAGCAGTTCAAAAAGGCCGTGCCGGCACCGCTGCTCGCGAACATGACCGAGTTCGGCAAGAGCCCGCTCCTTTCGCGCGCAACCCTCGAGGCGCTCGGGGTGAACGTCGCGATCTACCCGGTGACCTTCTTCCGCCTCGCGATGGGCGCCGCCGAGGCGGGCCTCGAGGTGCTCGCCCGCGAGGGGGACCAGCGCAGCCTCGTCGACAAGATGCAGACGCGGGCCCGTCTCTACGAGGTCCTCGACTACGAGGGCTACACCGCCTTTGACGGCGAGATCTTCAACTTCACTCTCGAGGACAACAGCTGACCGCGCCAGGCGGTCTGAAAGGGTGCAAGTGAGCGAGAGCGACGAAATCCACAAGGGCCTCGACGGCGTCGTCGTCGACACCACCGCGGTGTCGATGGTGAACCCGGCCTCCAACTCCCTCACCTACCGCGGCTACCCCGTGCAGGAGCTCGCCGCCTTCTGCAGCTTCGAGCAGGTCGCCTACCTCATCTGGCACGGCGAGCTGCCGAGCGTCGACGAGCTCGCGACCTTCACCGCGAGCGAGCGCTCGCTGCGCGCCCTCCCCGAGCAGCTCGTCGAGCTGCTCGTCGCGACGCCCCGGGGCGGCCATCCGATGGACACCCTCCGCACCGCGCTCAGCTGGCTCGGTACCGTCGACCCCCGCGAGGACGACGCCAGCGAGGAGGCGAACCTCGCGAAGTCCCTCGACATGATGGCGAAGATCCCGACCATCGTCGCCCTCGAGCAGCGCCGCCGCCGCGGCCAGCCGCCGATCCCCCCCGACCCCTCGCTCGGCTTCGCCGAGAACTTCTTCCAGATGTGCTTCGGGGAGGTCCCCGAGCCGGCGGTGGTCCGCTGCTTCGAGATCTCGCTCGTCCTCTACGCCGAGCACAGCTTCAACGCTTCGACCTTCACGGCGCGCGTCGTCACCTCGACCCTCTCGGACATCTACAGCGCGGTCGTGGCCGGCGTGGGCGCCCTGAAGGGGCCGCTGCACGGCGGGGCGAACGAGGCCGTGATGCACATGATGGAGGAGATCGGCGACCCCGACCGCGCCGTCGACTGGCTGCACGAGGCCTTCGAGAAGAAGAAGCTGGTGATGGGCTTCGGCCACCGCGTCTACAAGAGCGGCGACTCGCGGGTCCCGACGATGCGCGCGGCCCTCGAGGAGATGGCCACGCTGCGCGGCGGGGAGTCCCTGATGGCGATGTACCGCAACCTTGAAGAGGCGATGATCGCCGAGAAGGGCATCCACCCGAACCTCGACTTTCCCTCCGGCCCCGCCTACCACCTGATGGGCTTCGACACCGAGATGTTCACGCCGATCTTCGTGGTCAGCAGGATCACCGGCTGGACGGCGCACGTCATCGAGCAGCTGCAGGCGAACTCGCTCATCCGCCCGCTCAGCCGCTACGTCGGGGCCGCCGAGCGCCACCTCCCAGACGGCGCCGGGGCACTCTGAGCGGGCCCCGGCCGACGGGCCTCAGCCGGCGGGCGGCTCCGGCCAGTCGTAGAAGCCGCGGCCGGCCTTGCGACCGAGGCGCCCCTCGGCGACGAGGCGCTCGAGGAGCGGCGGCGGGCTGAAGCGGGGGCCGTAGGCCTCCTCGAGGACGCGCGCGATCCCGAGTCGGACGTCGAGGCCGACGAGGTCGGTGAGGCGGAGCGGCCCCATCGGGTGGCCGTAGCCGAGGACCATCGCCCGGTCGATGTCCTCGGCGGCGGCGAGGCCCGACTCGAGCATGCGGATCGCCTCGAGGCCGAGGAGGACCCCGAGGCGGCTCGTGAGGAAGCCCGGGGCGTCGTGCACGACGAGCGCCTCCTTGCCGAGCTGGGTCGCGGCCGCGCTCGCCGCCCCCACGACGCCCGGGTCGCTCGCCGTGCCGACGACCACCTCGACGAGGGCCATCTGGCGGACGGGGTTGAAGAAGTGCATGCCGACGAGGCGCTCGGGGCGTGCAAGCGCCTCGGCGAGGGCGTCGATCGAGATCGAGCTCGTGTTGCTCGCGAGGAGCCGCGGGGCGAGCGCCTCCGCCTCGGCGAGGACGAGGTGTTTCAGCTCGAGCCGCTCGGGCACCGCCTCGACGACGAGGTCGAGCGCCCCCCCGAGCTCGGCGACCGAGGCCACCACCTCGATCAGCGCGAGCGTCGCGGCGCGTCCCGTCTCGTCGATCAGGCCGCGCGCGAGGTCCCGGTCGAGGTCCGAGGCGACCCTGCTGGCGAGCGCGCCCGCGGCGGCCGCGTCCGCCTCGGCGAGGCGCACCGCGACGCCGGCGCGCGCCGCGGCGTAGGCGATCCCCGCTCCCATCGTCCCACCGCCGATGATGCCGATCCGGCGCAGCGGCCCCTCAGCCATAGGCGAAGAAGCCGTGCCCGCTCTTGCGACCGAGAAGGCCACCGGCGACCATGCGCGCGAGCAGCGGCGGCGTGGCGAACGCCGGGTCGCGGAACTCCGCGTAGAGCGACTCGGCGCACAGGGCGACGGTGTCGAGGCCGATGAAGTCGCACAGCGCGAGGGGGCCGAGGGGATGGTTGCAGCCGAGCACCATCCCGGCGTCGATGTCCTCGGCGCTCGCGAAGCGCCCCTCGAGCATCCGCACCGCGGACAGCAGGTAGGGGATGAGCAGGCCGTTCACGATGAAGCCGGCGCGGTCAGCGGCGTGGATGACGGACTTCTCGAGCGGGCCGGTGACGAAGGCCTCCGCCCGCTCGGCCGTCGCCGGCGCTGTGCGCACCGAGGAGATCAGCTCGACGAGCGGCATCACCGGCACCGGGTTGAAGAAGTGCACTCCGAGCACCGACTCGGGACGGCGGGTCGCCATCGCCATCTTCACGATCGGGATCGTCGAGGTGTTCGAGGCGAGGACCGCCTGCGGGTCCTCCACGATCTCGTCGAGGCGGGCGAACAGGGCGCACTTCACCGCCTCGTCCTCGACCGCGGCCTCGATCACGAGGTCGCGGTCGGCGAGCTCCTCGAGGCCGGTGACTGCACGGACGCGTCGCAGCGCCGCGTCGCGGCCCTGTTCGTCGAGCTTCCCGGCGCCGACGGCGCGCGCCAGCGAGGACTCGAGACGCGCCTGGCCGCGGGCGAGCGCCGCGGCGTCGGAGTCGGTGACGACGACGTCGAGACCGGCGCGGGCGCAGACCTCGGCGATGCCCGCACCCATCTGGCCGAAGCCGACCACCCCGACCCGTTCGGTCGCCATCGGTACCTCAGCGACCCGTGAACTCGGCGTGGCCGGGTCCCGAGGCGAAGAAGGAGGCCATCCCGATGCGCGCGTCCTCGGTGGAGAGGGTCTCGACGAAGCGGGCCCGCTCTGCGGCGAGGCCGTCGGCGAGGGGGCCCTCGAGGCCACCGTCGATCAGCGCCTTCACGACCGCGAGCGCGCCACGCGGCCCGCTCGCGAAACGCCCGGCGAGCTCCAGCGCACGCCCGAGGACCTCGTCGGCGGGGTGGGCTGCCTCTGCGAGGCCGACGGCGAGCGCCTCCTCGGCGCGCACCTCCCTGCCCGAGAGGATCATCGACTTCGCGACGGCCGGCCCGACGAGGCGGGGGAGGCGCTGGGTCCCCCCGCCACCGGGGAAGAGGCCGAGGAGGATCTCCGGCAGGCCGAGGCGGGCATCGTCCGCGATCACCCGCAGGTCGCAGGCGAGGGCGAGCTCGAGGCCCCCGCCGTAGGCGACGCCGTTCACCGCGGCGATCGTCGCGCAGGGCAGCGAGGCGAGGAGGTCGAGCGCCGTTCCGAGCAGCGCCACGAGCTCTGCCCCCCGCGCCGGCTCGGCGAGCTCGGCGATCTCGGCGCCGGCGGCGAAGATGCGCGGCCCCCCGGTGACGACGAGGGCGCCCGGCGGGTCGGCGTGCAGCGCGACGAGCGCCTGCTCGAGCTCGCCGGTGAGCGCGATCGAGAGCGCGTTCACCTTCGGGCGGTCGAGGCGCAGCGTCACCACCGCCCCCTCGCGGCTGACGACGACCATCGGGTCGGCCATCAGTCGAGCCCCGCCAGCGAGCGGGCGTAGGCCACCGCGCCCCGCGCGTCGTAGGCCCGCAGGAGCTGCAGCTTCTCGGCCTCGATCGACCCCTCGGCGTGCACCGCGAGCACCGCCTGGTAGCCGCCGAAGTCCCGCGAGGTGAGATCGGAGATGAGGTGCATCATCGGCAGCCGCTCGGCGGCGGGGACGGCGGCGGCGAAGTACTTCTCGAGGACGGGGCGCACCTCCTCCGACGCCCAGTCCTCGGCGCCCGGTCCCGTCACGAGCAGCCCGCCGGCGAGGTCCTGCACGATCTCGAGCGCCTCGTGGTAGCCGGTGGCGAAGGTGTACTTGGCGATGTTCGTCGTCATCGGGTCGGGGTAGGCGATCCCGTCGGGCGCGAGCTGCGCGCGCCGCGCGGCGAGCTCGGTGAGGCCGCGCACCGTCTCCGCGTAGCCGACGAGGCGGGCGAGCTTGTCGCGCACGTGGCCGGCGCGGGCGATCCCGTTCATCTCGGCGATCACCGCCGCGGCGCCGACGAGCGCGTCGAGGAGGGGGAGCTTGTAGCTCACGGCGGTGAAGCGGTGGTACTCGACGAAGGTGAGGGCGAGCGGGCCGGCGAGCTCGGTGCGCCGGCAGCAGAAGACGCGCTCGCTCGGGACGAAGACGTCGTCGAAGACCGTCAGGCTCTCGAGCATCTTGTGGCGGCTCGAGAGCGGGAACTCGAAGGGGTCGCGGGCCCCGGCCGCGTACGAGGAGACGTAGAGGCTGAGCCCCTCGGTCGCCACCGGGACGGCGAAGGCGACGGCGTAGTCGGCGTCGTCGGGGCCCATCGCCCGCGTCGGCAGCACGATCAGCTCGTCGACGTTGGCGCTCACCGAGGTGTGCACCTTCGCTCCGCGCACGACGATCCCGTCCGCGCGCTCCTCGACGACGCGCACGTAGAGGTCGGGGTCGCCCTGCGCGCTCGGCGCGAGGGCGCGGTCACCTTTCACGTCGGTCTGCGCGACGGCGAGGGTGAGGTCACCGTCGCGGCAGAAGCGGTGGTAGCGCTCGGCGCGTGCGCGCGCCTCGCCGTCGAGGACGCGCAGCAGCGCGAAGAGCGCGTCGGTGCCGATCTCGCGGACGAGGGTGACGAGGGTCCCGCCCGCCGCGGTGCTCGCCTCGATGAGCGCCGAGCGGCGGAGGAGGTCCTCGGCGGAGCGGGGGACGCGGTAGTAGGCGCTGTAGGGCCCCTCCCCGTCGTCGGCGACGGCGAGCTCGCGGTGCTCCTCGGTGAGGACGAAGTCGAGCGCCGCATGGTCGACGGCGACCCGCAGCTCCTCGTGCGCGGTGACGTCGGCGACCCGCTCTCCCCGGTAGTAGACGACGCGCCCGTCCCGGAGCCCCTCGCGGTACTGGTCTGCCGTCCGCATCGCCATCGCGGCGACGGTACTGGAGCGCTCCCGGCGCGGCAATCGGCCGGTTGCCGCCACCGGGACCTTCCCCTACGGTGCCGCGCGCGGTCGCGCGCATGACCGCAGGGTGCGGGAAGGGGGGAGGGGGGCGCTGCGGCGCCCACCGCAGCGATGGCCTTGGAGCTCGTGGCGGGAGCCGCCGAGACGCCGCTCAGCCCCACCCTCTTCCTGGAGCGCGCCGCGGCCGTCTTCGCGGAGCGGACGGCGATCGTCGACGGTGGCCGCTCGCTCAGCTACGGCGAGTTCGCCGAGCGCTGCCGCCGCCTCGCGAGCGCCCTCGTCGATAGCGGCCTCGCCCCCGGTGGGCGCGTCGCGGCGCTGTGCACGAACAGCCACGTGATGCTCGAGCTGCACCACGGCGTGCCGCTCGCCGGCGCCGTCCTCGTGCCGTTGAACTTCCGCCTCACCGCCGACGACCTCGCCTACATGGTGGGTCACTGCGGCGCGGCGCTCCTCGTCGCCACCGCCGAGCTCGCCCCCCTCGCCGCCGAGGTCGCCGAGCGCAGCGGCATCCGTCTGCTCGTCGAGGGCGACGGTGGCTACGAGGCCTTCCTCGCCGGCGCCGCGGCGACGTCGCGCGCCGCTCCCGAGGAGCACAGCCTGCTGGCGATCAACTACACGAGCGGCAGCACCGGCCAGCCGAAGGGTGTGATGTACAACCATCGCGGCGCCTACCTGCAGGCGCTGGCGATGGCCTTCCACCTCCGCCTCGGCACCGAGTCCCGCTACCTGTGGACGCTGCCGATGTTCCACTGCGACGGCTGGTGCATCACCTGGGCGGTCACCGCGGCGGGCGGCGAGCACCGCTGCCTGCGCCTCTTCGACCCCGCCGCCGCCTGGGCGGAGCTCGCCGCCGGGGGGATCACCCACCTCTCGGCGGCGCCGACGGTGCTCACGATGATCGCCGAGGCGGCCTCCCAGCCCGCTGCCGCCCCGCCGCGGCGCGCCGTCGCGGCGACGACCGGCGGTGCGCCGCCCTCGCCGGCCCTCCTCGAGCGCCTCGCCGCCCTCGAGCTCACCGTCACCCACCTCTACGGCCTCACCGAGAGCTACGGCCCGGCGGTGACCAACGTCTGGCAGCCGGCGTGGTCCGCCGAGAGCCCCGCGGCGCAGGCCGCGCTGAACGCCCGCCAGGGGATCGGCAACGTGGTGAGCGGCGGGCTGCGGGTCCTCGCCCAGGACGGCAGCGAGGTCCCCGCCGACGGCGAGACGATCGGTGAGATCGCCCTGCGCGGCAACAACGTGATGGCCGGTTACTACGCCGACCCCGAGGCCACGGCCGCGGCGGTGCGCGACGGCTGGCTGTTCACCGGCGACCTCGGCGTCTGTCACCCCGACGGCTACGTGGAGCTGCGGGATCGCGCCAAGGACATCATCATCACCGGCGGCGAGAACGTCGCCTCGGTGGAGGTGGAGCGCGCCCTCGCGGCCCATCCCGCGGTCCTCGAGTCGGCGGTCGTCGCCGCGCCCGACGCGACGTGGGGCGAGGTCCCCTACGCCTTCGTCACGCTGAAGGCGGGCGCCGAGGTGAGCGGCGAGGAGCTCATCTCGTTCTGCCGGGAGCGCCTCGCGCACTTCAAGGCGCCGCGCGCGGTGCGCTTCTCCGCGCTGCCGAAGACCGCCACCGGCAAGGTGCAGAAGCACGTGCTGCGCGCCGAGCTCGCGGCGGCTCAGACGATCGTCCAGCCACCGTCCACGCAGAGCACCTGACCGGTCACGAAGCTGCTGGCCGGGGAGGCGAGGAAGAGCAGCGCGCCGTCGAGCTCGCCTTCCTCGCCGGCGCGGCCCATCGGCGTGTTGCGCTCGATGAAGCGCCGCCCCCGCTCGCTCGCGAACATCTCGGCGGTCATCTCCGAGGCGAACCAGCCGGGCGCAAGCGCGTTCACCCGGACGCCCTTGTCGGCCCACTGCGCGGCGAGCTCGCGGGTGAGGTTGACGAGCGCCCCCTTGCTCGCCGAGTAGCTCGCCTGCGGGATCCGCCCCGAGGCGATGAGCCCGAGGACCGAGGCGACGTTCACGATCGTGCCGCCACCGTCGCTCACCATGTGGCGGGCGACGAGCTGGGAGAGCACGAAGGGGGCGGTGACGTTGACCTCGAGGATCCGTCGGAAGCTCGCCGGCTCCTCCTCGAGCGCTGGCACCACCGCGACGGCCCCTGCGTTGTTCACCAGCACGTCCACCCGTCCGAAGCGCCCGACGGTCTCCTCGACGAGGTGGGCGAGCTCGGACTCGACCGTGACGTCGGTCGGCACCGCGACCACGCCGGGCAGCGTCGCGGCGAGCTCCTCGAGCGCCGCGGCACGCCGGGCGGCGACGACGACCGTCGCCCCCGCGGCCGAGAGGACCTCGGCGAAGCGGCGGCCGAGGCCGGAGGAGGCACCGGTGAGCAGCGCGACCTTGCCGTCCAGGCGGAACAGGGCGGTGGGGTCCTCGGGCACGGCCGCACCCTATCGACCGCGGCCGCGCCCTTCCCGCCCTGCAACCGCTGGGACGCCGCGCCGCCGTCCTATCCTTGGCGGCCGCCGAAGGAGACCCTGATGCCCCCGATGCCCGACCCCGCCGACCTGCTCGATCTCGCCAACCTCTACTCCCCCGAGGAGCAGCTCGTCGCGCAGACGGTGCGGCGGTTCGTCGGCGACCGCGTGATGCCGGTGATCGAGGAGTGCTACGAAGCCGGCCGCTTCCCGACCGAGCTCGTGCGCGAGATCGGCGCGCTCGGCCTGTTCGGGATGCTCATCCCCGACGAGGAGGGCGTCGCCGCGACGCCGACCGCCTACGGCCTCGCCTGCCTCGAGCTCGAGGCCGGCGACTCGGGCCTCCGCTCATTCGTCTCGGTGCAGGGCTCGCTCGCGATGCACGCGATCGCGACCTTCGGCTCGGCCGACCAGCGAGCGGAGTGGCTTCCCGGACTGCGCAGCGGAGCGCTCCTCGGCTGCTTCGGCCTCACCGAGCCCGATGCCGGGAGCGACCCCGGCGCGATGCGCACGAGGGCGCGGCGCGTCGACGGGGACTACGTCCTTGACGGTGCGAAGCTGTGGATCACCAACGGCTCGATCGCCGACGTCGCGGTCGTCTGGGCGCAGACCGACGAGGGGATCCGCGGCTTTCTCGTGCCGAAGGGGACCCCCGGCTTCACCGCCAGCGACATCCACCACAAGCTCTCGATGCGGGCGAGCATCACGAGCGCGCTCTCCTTTGACCAGTGCCGGCTGCCGGCGAGCGCGCTCCTCGGGGGGGCGAGTGGCCTCCGCGGCCCCCTCTCGTGCCTCAACGAGGCCCGCTTCGGGATCATCTTCGGTGTTCTCGGGGCGGCGCGCAGCTGCCTCGAGACAGCGCTCTCCTACGCCGCGGAGCGGCAGGTCTTCGGCCGGCCCCTCTCCTCGTTCCAGCTCACCCAGGCCAAGCTGGCGGCGATGGCCACCCACCTCTCGACGGCGACGCTCCTCGCCGGCCACCTCGGCAGGCTGAAACAGGCGGGGACGATCCGCCCCGACCAGATCAGCCTCGGCAAGCTGAACAACGTGCGCGCCGCGCTCGACATCGCCCGCCAGGCCCGCACCATCCTCGGCGGAAATGGCATCACCCTCGACTACGGCGTGATGCGCCACGTCTCGAACCTCGAGACCGTCCTCACCTACGAGGGCACCGAGGAGGTCCACCTCCTCTCGGTCGGGCGCGCGCTCACCGGCGAGAGCGCCTTCAGCTGATCACCCGGCCACGCGGCCGCCGCACCCGACAGCGCCCGCGGGCGCGGGAGGAAGTCCAATGGAGCTCGAACTCGCCGGCCACACCGCCCTCGTCACCGGGGCCTCGAGCGGCATCGGCTACGGGACGGCCTTCGCCCTCGGTCGCGAGGGGGTGCGCGTCTCGGTGACGGCGCGCCGCCGCGAGCGCCTCGAGAAGCTCGCCGGCGAGATCGTCGAGGCGGGCGGCCCCGAGCCGGTGGTCGTCGTCGCCGACCTCCTCGAGCGGGGCGCCCCCGCGGAGATCGCGGCCGCCGCGCTCGCCGGCCTCGGCTCGGTGGAGATCCTCGTGAACAACGCCGGCGGCAGCCGACCCTTCTCGCTGGCGGCCACCGAGGAGGACTGGGAGGAGGCACTGACCCTCAACTTCACCCGCCAGCGGCAGCTCACGATGGCTCTCCTCGACCAGATGATCGCCTCCGGCTGGGGGCGGATCGTGAACATCACCGGCAAGTCCGAGCCCGAGGGGCTGAACGGCGCCTTCTGCGCGAAGGCGGCGATGCACGCCTTCTCCAAGGGCCTCTCGCGCGAGGTCGGGCGTCACGGCATCACCGTGAACTCGATCCCGCCGGGGCGGATCATGAGCGAGCAGATCGAGCGCAACTACTCGCCCGAGTACCGTCTCTGGCAGTCCGAGCACGAGATCCCCGTCGGCGAGTACGGCGCGCCGAGCGACGTCGCGAACCTCGTCTGCTTCCTCTGTTCGCCGGCGGCCCGCTACCTCACCGGGACCGTGATCCCCGTCGACGGCGGCCTCCGCCGCTACCAGTTCTGAGGGCGGCGGGAGCGGACCGCTCCGGGCGCCGACCGTAGGATCGACGGCGGTGGCGGGAAGCGGTCCGAGCGGGTCAGAGGCGGCGCTCGCCGCGCCGCAGGAGGCCGCGATCGTGGCGATCGGCCGCGAGATCGCCGCCGCCCTGCCGCCGCCCTCCCGCCGGCCGCTCCAGATCCTCGACGCGAAGGTGAACGCGGTGGTCGCCGACGACGCCGAGCTGCGCGCCGCGCTCTTCCGCTTCGTCGACGTGATGCCCGCCTGCAGGACCGCCGCCGAGGTCGTGGGGCACCTCCTCGCCTACCTGCGAGGGGTGCCTTCGCTCCCGCTCGCGCTGCGGCTCGCGAACCGCCTCGGGGCCCTCCCGCCGGCGCGCCCCCTCGTCGCCGCCGGCGCCGGCCTCTCGGTCCGCCACCTCGCCCGCCGCTTCATCGCCGGCGAGCGCCCGGGTGACGCCGCGGCGACGCTCGAAGCGCTGTGGCGCTCCGGCATCGCCTCCTCGGTCGACCTGCTCGGGGAGGCGACGGTGACCGAGGAGGAGGCCGACGCCTACGCGGCGCGCTGCGCGGCGACCCTCGAGGTCCTCGCCCGCCGGGCGGCCGCCTTCCCGCCGCAGCCCCGCCTCGAAGGCGACGCCTCCGGGGTGCTGGCGCGGGTGAACCTCTCGGTGAAGATCTCCGCGCTCACCGCCCGCCTGCGCCCCGAGGCGCCCGAGGCGGGGATCGCCGACGCCCTCGTCCGTCTCCGCTCGCTCTTGCGCCTGGCGCGCGCCCTCGGGGCGCACCTGCACATCGACATGGAGTCCCTCGACACCCGCGACGCGATCCTCACCCTCGTCCTCGGGGTCCTCGCCGAGGAGGAGTTCGCCGACGGCCCCTCGGCGGGCCTCGTGCTGCAGGCCTACCTCCGCGACTCGGCGGCCGAGCTCGACGAGATCCTCGCCTTCGCCGGGCGGGTGCGCCGCGCCACCCCCCTCGTCGTCCGCCTCGTGAAGGGCGCCTACTGGGACCACGAGGTGACCGAGGCCCGCCAGCACGGATGGGAGACCCCCGTCTTTGTCGACAAGGCGCGCTCGGACGAGAACTTCGAGCTGCTCACCCGTCGCCTGCTCGCCGCCCGACCGGCGGTGCGGGTGGCGATCGCCTCGCACAACCTGCGCTCGGTCGCGCACGCGGTCGCGAAGAGCCGCGAGCTCGGCGCCCCCGACTCCGAGCTCGAGCTGCAGGTGCTGCGCGGCCTCGGCGACGAACTGGCGCGCGGCCTCTCCTCGCTCGGGCTGCGCGTCCGCGTCTACTCGCCCGTCGGCGACCTCGTCGCCGGCATGGCCTACCTCGTGCGTCGCCTCCTTGAGAACACGAGCAACGAGTCCTTCCTGCGCGCGCAGGCGCGCGGGGTGCCGATCGACGAGCTCCTCGTCGCGCCGTGACGCTCCCGCCCTTTTCCAACGAGCCGACGCTCGAGCTCCGCCGCAAGGCCGTCCGTGACCGCCTCGCCGGCGCGCTCGAGGCGCTCGACCGGGAGGGGCCGCGACGGGTCCCGGTGCGCGTCGGGGGTGGCGAGCGCCACGATGCGGCCCTCGTCTCGGTCGACCCCGGCCGCCCCGACCGCGTCGTCGCGACCGCCGCGGCGGCGACCGCCGACGAGGTCGACGAGGCGGTCGCCCTCGGGGTGGTGGCGGCGCGGCGCTGGGCGGCGCGGCCGCCCGAGGAGCGCGCCGAGGCCCTCCTCGGCGCCGCCTCCTGGTTGCGGAGCCGTCGCCTCGAGGTGGCGGCCCTCGAGGTGCGCGAGTGCGCGAAGCCCTGGCCGGAGGCCGACGCGGACGTCTGCGAGGCGATCGACTTCCTCGAGTACTACGCGCGCGGCGCGCTCCGCCTCGCCGAGGGCGGCGCCGTCGGGGTCGTGCCCGGTGAGGCGAACACCCTCTCCTACGTCGGGCGGGGGGTCGCGGCGGTGATCTCCCCCTGGAACTTCCCGGTGGCGATCCCAATGGGGATGACGAGCGCCGCGCTCGCTTCCGGCAACGCCGCGCTCCTGAAGCCGGCCGAGCAGTCCCCGGCCTGCGGGGCGGTCGTCGTCGAGGCGCTGCGCGCCGGAGGTGTCCCCGACGATGTCGTCGCCCTCCTCCCCGGCGAGGGGGAGGTCGGCGCCGCGCTCGTCGCGCACCGCGAGGTCTCGACGGTTGCCTTCACCGGCTCGCTCGCGGTCGGGCTCGAGGTGGTGCGCGCCGCGGCGCTCGTCCTCCCCGGCCAGCTCCAGCTGAAGCGGGTCGTCGCCGAGTTCGGTGGGAAGAACTGCGTCATCGTCGAGCGCGACGCCGACCTCGACGAGGCGGTCCCCGCGATCGTCACCTCCGCCTTCTCCTACGCTGGGCAGAAGTGCTCGGCGGCCTCACGCGTCCTCGTCGCGGAGCGCCTCGCCGAGCGCCTCGCAGAACGCCTCGCCGGCGCGGTGGCGGTCCTCGAGGTCGGTCAGGCCGAGGCGCTCGGCACCGAGGTGCCACCGGTGATCGAGGAGGCCGCCCGCGCCCGCATCGCCTCCTACGCGGCGACGGCGCGCGCCGAGGGCGAGGTCCTCGCCGAGGTCGCGTCCCTCCCCGCCGAGGGCTTTTTCGCCCCGCCGATGCTCGTCACCGGCCTCCCCGGCGGCTCGCGCCTCCTCCACGAGGAGATCTTCGGCCCCCTCCTCGCGCTCGAGGCCTACGGCGAGCTCGACGAGGCGCTCGCCCGCGTCGACGAGCTCCCCTACGCCCTCACCGCCGGGCTGTTCACCCGCGACCCGGCCGTCGTCGCGAAGGTCGCGCAGGCGGTGCCCGCCGGCAACCTCTACGTGAACCACCCGACGACCGGCGCGATGGTCGGCCGCCAGCCCTTCGGGGGGAACCGCCTCTCGGGCAACGGCACGAAGGCCGGCGGCCCCGACTACCTGCAGCACTTCGTCGACCCGAAGGTGCTCACCGAGAACACGATGCGCCACGGCCTCGTGGTCTGACTCCGAAACGCCGCGCCCCGGCCGGACATGTACCACTCGGCGACGACTCGCGAGGTGGCCGATGGACGCGGAATGGATGGTGCACGCCCACTGCCGGGGTGAGTACCCGCGACCTTCTTCCCGTGGGACAGCCTCGGCGTCGAGGTGGCCCGCCGGATCTGTCACCCCTGCCCGGTGCGGCGCGAGTGCCTCTCCTACGCGCTCGCCGAGGGGCTCAGCCACGGCGTCTTCGGCGGCTGCTCGGAGCGCCAGCGCGAGCGCCTGCGGCGCAGCGACTTCGGCGCGCACGAGCGCGCCGGGGTCACCTCTTCGGTGGGCGGCACGTCCCACGGAGCGGCCACCGCCTGACCGGTAGCCTCGTCGCGTGAGCGAGCAGCGCGCGGTGTCCGATCGGCCGTCGGGGGTCGTCGTCTCCGGCCCCTCGCCGCTGTCGAGTTCGCTCTTGTGGAAGGTGAACGCCAACTACTACGAGGACTCCGGGGTGAACGCCTGGGCCTCGGGCGAGGTCCCGCACCTGCTCACGAGCGGCCCGATGCTCGCCCGCAGCTACGCCCACCTCATCGAGGGCTTCGCGAAGGACGCCGCCGCCGGCCGCCTCGGCCCGGTCGACCCCGACGAGCCGATCTACGTGATCGAGCTCGGCTCGGGCCCCGGCCGCCTCGGCTTCTACTTCCTGAACGCCCTCGACCCGCAGGCGACCGCGCCCTTCCGCGTCATCTACGTGCTCTCGGACCTCGCCGAGAAGAACGTCGACTTCTGGCGGACCCATCCCCGCCTCACCCCCCTCGCCGAGGCGGGGCGGCTCGACTTCGCCCGCTTCGACGCCTCGGCGACGGCCACGCTGCGCCTCGAGGTCTCCGGCGTCGAGCTCTCCCCGGGTTCGCTCACCAATCCCCTCGTTGCCTGCGCGAACTACCTCTTCGACGTCCTCCCCCAGGACCTGTTCGCCCTCGAGGGCGGCGTCGCCTACGAGGAGGAGGTCGTCCTCTGCTCCGAAGAGCCGGCCCTCGAGCTCGACACCCCGGACTTCCTCAACCGCCTCTTCATGCACACCGTGCGCCGACCGATCGGCGCCGACCGCTTCGGCGGCGACCACCGTGACGCCCTGCTCGCCCGCCTCGCGAAGGAGCAGGAGGGGCGGCTGCTCTTCCCGAGCGCGCCGCTGCTCGTGATCGAGCGTCTGCTCGAGCTGTCGCGCGACCGGCTCCTGCTGCTCATCGGCGAGCGCCCCGGCGAGGTCCCCGAGCAGGCGGTGGCGGCCGCCATCGTCGAGAAGGTTGCGGGGACGATCCCGGAGATCCCGGCCGGCCCGGTGGCGATCAACGTCGACGGGGTGGAGTGCCCCCGGCCCGGCGCGCTGCTGGCGATGGGCATCCACGGCCCCTCGTTCTCCCTCCCCGTCGACCTCGACGTCCTCTCTCGCCCCTTCCTCGACCGCGGCGGCTCGCTGCTGCTCCCCGAGGCGCTGCCGGCGGGGCTGATCGTGGGGGCGCTCCTCAGCGACGGCGGCGGCGCGCGCGAGACGCGGCGGGCGTTTGCCAACGCGATCGCCGAGCTCGGCCCCGAGGACCTCTACCTCACGATCCGCGCCGCCCTCGAGGACCCCGGCGAGGGGATCAACCTCGCGATGCTGCTCGCGGTGCTGCGCGTCGGTGGCTACGACCCCTACCTGCTCCGCCGCATCTACCGGGGCCTCGAGCGGGAGCTCGTCGACGCCCTCGAGGAGGGGATCGACGAGACGGTGCGGGTGCTGCACCGCGTCTATGAGATGGAGTTTCCCCTCGACGAGGAGACCGACCTCGCCTACGGCATCGCCGCCCTGCTCGCGCCCGCCCACCGCTACGACGAGGCGCTGTGGTTCTTCGAGCGCTCCCGCGAGCGCCACGGCCCCCGCCCCGTCGGGGAATTCAACATCGCCCTCTGCCACCTGTACCTCGGCTCCCCCGAGCTCGCCCTCGTGGCCCTCGACGAGGCGATCGCCCTCGACCCCACATACAGCGCGGCCATCGAGCTGCGCACCGCGGTGATCGAGAAGCGCGCCACCCCGGACTGAGCTCGCCGGCGGGCGGGGGAGGCGCCGGTAGGGTGCCCGCCGTGCCCGAGACCACCGAGAGCGAGCTCGAGGAGCGCCTCTCGGCCTTCCTCACCGAGTTCCTCGGCAGCTGGCCGCCGCGGGCGCCCTTCGAGGTGACGAGCTCGCGCTTTCGCGCCCTGCCGGGCTGGGACGACCGGCTGCGGCCGTTCGTCGGGGTCGCCTCGCCCGCGGGCACCGTGGTCTCAGTCGCCGACGAGCTCCTCGACGCCGCTCGCCGTCTCGCCGCACAGGGCGAGCAGGCCTTCGCGGCGGGCATCGGGGCGCTCCTCGGCGAGCGCGGCGCCACGCTGCACCGCGGCGTCTTCCGCGCCGCGAAGCGCCTCGTCGGCCTCGGCGAGCCGGGGGAGTGGCTCGCGCCGGTCGACCCCCGCCTCCCGGAGTGGCTCACCGCCTTTTCCGGCGAGGTCCTCGTCGCCTTCGACGCCGACGGCCGCTACGCGGCGGGGGTCGGCCTGAAAGACCATCACCGCCTCGGGCGGGAGATCGCCGTCGGCACCGAGCCCGAGCACCGCGGCCGGGGTCTCGCCCGTGCCCTCGTCGCGCAGGCATCACGGGCGATCTACGAGCAAGGCGCCGTCGCCACCTACCTGCACGCCCCGGACAACGCCGCCTCCGCGGCGGTCGCCGAGGCGGCCGGCTTCCCGGACCTCGGCTGGCAGATCCTCGGGGTCGGCAACCGCCGCTGAGCGGCCGCGCCCCTACGGCGCGGCGAGCACGCGCACCGGCGAGCCGGTGGCGAAGGCGACGATGTCGTCCACGATGTCGGCGAAGTAGTGGGCGAAGTTCGCCTCGCTCGCATAGCCGAGGTGGGGGGTGAGCACGACGTTGTCGAGGGCGAGCAGCGGGTGGTCCGCGGGGAGCGGTTCGACGTCGTAGACGTCGAGCGCGGCCCCGGCGATCGCGTTCCCCCGCAGCGCCTCGACGAGCGCCTGCTCGTCGACGATCGGCCCCCGCGAGGTGTTCACGAGGTAGGCGCTGCGGCGCATCTGCGCGAGCTCGGCGGCGCCGATCAGCCCGCGCGAGCGGTCACCGAGCTTCAGGTGGATCGAGACCACGTCCGCTGCGCCGAGCAGCTCCTCCTTGGTGACGAGGCGCGCCCCGGCCTCGGCGGCGCGCTCGGCGGTCAGGTTCTGGCTCCAGGCGACGACCTCCATGCCGAAGGCCTTGGCGATCGGCACCATCGCGCCCCCTAGGCGGCCGAGGCCGATGAGGCCGAGGGTCGCCCCCTTCAGGTCGCCGGAGAGGTGCTCCTGCCAGGCGCCGCGGCGCATCGCCGCGTCCTCGCGTCGGAGCTGCTTCACGGCGGCGAGGATCAGCGCCCAGGTGAGCTCGACCGTGCCGTCCGAGCCGCTCGCCGTCCCGCAGACCGTGATCCCGAGGGCGGTCGCCGCCTCGAGGTCGATCGCCGCGTTCGCCATCCCCGTCGTGACGAGCAGCCGGAGACCGCTCAGGCGCTCCAGCAGCTCGCGGGGGAAGGCGGTGCGCTCGCGCATCGCGACCACGACCTCGGCGTCGCCGATCGCGGCGAGCAGCGGCTCGCCCTCCAGGTGGCGGTGGAGGTAGTCGACCTCGAACTCTTCGCCGAGGCGGTCCCAGTCACCGAGCTCGTCTGCCAGGAACTGGTAGTCGTCGAGCACCACGATCCTCGTCATGGCGGCGATCCTGCCATAACCCCCGGCCCGCCCGCCCCGCCCTCGAGGGCGCGGCGACGCTCAGGAGGCGCTGAAGCGCTGCAGGAGCGGGAGGGCGCTTCGCAGCTGCGCGCGCTCGTCCTCCTCGAGGCCCTCGATCATGAGGGCCAGCCAGGCCTGACGGCGACGCCGGTCCTCGACGACGATGTGGCGGCCGGCGTCGGTGATCGCGATCACCGACTGGCGGCGGTCGCTCGGGTGCGCGTCGCGGGCGATGAGCTCACGGCTCTCGAGCGCCGCGATGACGCGCGTCATCGAGGGCGGTTGGATCCGCTCGTGCTCGGCGAGCGCGGTCGGCGAGAGCGGGCCGAAGCGCTCGAGGGTGGCGAGCGCCGAGAGCTGGGAGAGGCCGAGGGTCTCGTCGCTGCGCTCGGCGCGCAGCCGGCGGGCGAGGCGCATCGTGGCGATGCGCAGCATGCTCGCCAGGCCGGCGACGGTCTCCGAGCCGTCCGGCGCGGCGCTCTCGGCGGTCGCTCGTGCCGGTTCTGTCATCGGCGTGAGGCTAACAAAGCGCCTGCGAGCCAGGGTCACGGCGCCGCCGCGAGGACCTCCGCGACCACCGCCCCGACCCGGCAGGCCGTCGGCAGGTGGAGGAACTCGTTCGGCCCGTGCGCGTTCGACTCCGGGCCGAGGACGCCCGTGGCGACGAACTGACAGCCCGGGTAGCGGAGGCCGAGCGCGGCCATGAACGGGATCGAGCCCCCGAGGCCGAGCGCCGCCGGCGGTTCCCCGAAGTGCTCGAGGGAGGCACCGCGCAGCGCCTCCTCGAGCCACGGCGCGCTGTCCGGCGCGTCCCAGCCCTGCCCCGGCTGCTCCATCGCCACGGTGACCGCGGCGCCGGCGGGGGGCGCCGCGGTGAGCGTCGCGGTGAGGGCCGCGGCCGCTGCCACGGCGTCGGCGTTCGGCGGCAGGCGGACCGAGAGCTTGAGGGTGGTGCTCGGCCGCAGCACGTTGCCGCCGGCGGCCGGCTCGGGGAGGCCGGAGGCGCCGGTGACCTCGAGGGCCGAGCCCCAGGTCCCCGCCTCGAGGCGGCTCGCCGCGTCCTCGCCGGAGAGCTGCAGCCCGCCGACGAGCGGGAACTGGCCCGCCGCCGCCTCGCCGAACTGCGCGGCGACCTCGGCGATCTGCGCGCGCCGGTGGGCGGGGATCCCCGGCCCGAGCAGCTCGGGGAGCAGGATCGAGCCGTCGCGCTCGTCCTCCACCCGCGAGAGGAGCGAACGGGCGAGGCGGAACGAGGAGGGGACGATCCCCCCGGCGTGGCCGGAGTGCACCCCCTCGGTGAGCACCGAGACCGTGAGCGTGCCGACGAGCACGCCGCGCAGCGACGTCGTCACCCACAGGCGGTCGTAGGTCGCGCAGCCCGAGTCGAGGCAGATCACGAGGGCGACCTCGCCGATGCGGGGGGCGAGGTGGTCGAGGTAGGCGTCGAGGTCGGGGCTGCCGCTCTCCTCGCTCCCCTCGATGAGCACGACGACCCGCCCGCGGCTGACCTCGTGGCGGGCGAGGGCCTCGAGCGCCGAGAAGGCGGCGAAGGTCGCGTAGCCGTCGTCGGCGGTCCCCCGCCCGTAGAGGCGGTCCCCCTCCTGCACCGCGCGGAAGGCGGCGAGGCCCTCCCGCCAGGGGCCGAGCGCCGGCTGCTTGTCGAGGTGGCCGTAGACGAGGGTCGTACCGCGCTCGGCCTCGCCGGGGAGCTCGGCGAGGATCACCGGCGTCCGCCCCGCGAGGCGGACGACCTCGACCGAGCCCTCGACGGCGCGCGCCGCGCACCACTCGGCGAGCAGCGCGGCGGCGCGGTCGAGGGCGCCGTGGGTCTCCCAGTCGGCGTCGAAGGCGGGCGAGAGGCACTCGATCGCGGTGTACTCGCGCAGCGTCGGGAGCGCCTCGTCGCAAAAGAGCGCGGTGACGCTCTCGGCGACCGCCTTCACGAGCCCCGCCGGGCGACCGTCCAGCACCCCTGCCCGGCACGGGCGGTGACGCCGGAGAAGGCGGGGTCGACGGCGCGCAGCGCGGCGACGACCTCCTCGGGCGGCAGGTAGATCGGGGTCCGATCAGCGCGGGTGGAGACGAAGACCACGGCCCCCTCGGGCTCGAGGGCGCGGAGGTACTCGGGGGCGAAGAGGAAAGCGTTCACGCAGACGACGGCGCGCACCCTCCCGTCGCCGACGGGGAGGCGCGAGGCGTCGGCGCGCACACGGGCGCCCCGTCCCGGTGGGGTACGGCTCAGCATCTCGAGGGAGAGGTCGAGGGCGAGGACGCCGTCGAAGAAGCCGCTGAGCGTCGGCGTCTGGATCCCGGTGCCGCTCCCGACCTCGATGCAGCGCCCTCCGCGCGACAGCCCGCCGCGGGCGAGGGCGTCGACGAGGGGGAAGCGGTACTCGGGGTTGTCGCGCGTCGCCCAGTCCGCGGCGCGCGCGTCGAAGCGGCCGCGCACGTCCTGTGCGTCGGCCTCGTCCCAGCTGAGCGGGGCGGAGGCGAGCCGACGCGTCAGCTCCTGGAACGAGGCGCGCACCGCTGGGTCCTCGGCCTCGGGAGCGGTCACGGGAGCGATGTCGTCGAGATGGAGGAGCCAGTCGGGCGTCACGGGCCTGTTGTAGCCCGTGTGGCAGCGGGGCGCGGGCGCGTCGTCCACAATGGGGCGATGCCGCCCCGCCCGCTCTCCGCGATCGTGCTCGCCGCGGGGGGCGGCACGCGGATGCGCTCCCCGCTCCCCAAGCCCCTCCACCGCCTCTGCGGCCGGCCGATGCTGCTGCACGTCCTCGACGCGCTCGCCGAGCTGCCGATCGAGCGCGTCGTCGTGGTGGTCGGCTACCGCAGCTCGGAGGTGACCAAGGTCCTCGAGTCCGAGGCACCCTCCGAGCTGCGTCTCGAGTTCGTCGAGCAGTCCGCGGCGCTCGGGACCGGCGACGCCACCGCGGTCGGCCTCACCGGCTTCCCCGTCGGTGCCGACCTCGAGGAGGGTGACCTCGTCGTGCTGCCGGGGGACACGCCGCTCCTGCGCCCCGCGACCCTCGCCGCCCTCGTGCGCACCCACCGCCAGGAGGACGCCGCGGCGACCCTCCTCACCGCCCGCGTCGAGGACCCCAGCGGCTACGGACGGGTGGTGCGGGCCAAGGACGGCGGCGTGAAGAAGATCGTCGAGCACCTCGACGCGAGCCCGGAGGAGCTCGCCATCGACGAGGTCGCGACCTCCATCTACTGCTTCCGCCACGGTGTCCTCGCGCCGGCGCTCAGGCGCCTCACGCCCACCAACGCGAAGGGCGAGGTCTACCTCACCGACGCGATCGCGGTGCTCGACGACGCCGGATACCGGGTCGTGACGATGCCCGCGGGGGATCCCGTCGAGGCGGCCGGGGTGAACGACCGGGCGCAGCTCGCCGCCGCGGAGGCGGTGCTGCGCGAGCGGATCAACGAGCGCTTCATGCGCCGCGGGGTGACGATGACCGACCCCGGTGCGACCTACATCGACGTCAGCGTCGAGATCGGCGAGGACGTCACGATCCTCCCCGGCGTGGTCCTCGAGGGCCAGACGCGGATCGCCTCCGGCGTCCACCTCGGGCCGGGCACCCACCTGAGCGACTGCGAGGTGGGGGAGGGCGCGCAGGTGCAGCAGACACGCGCGAGCCATGCCGTCATCGGCCGCGACGCGGTCGTCGGCCCCTACGCCGTGCTCGACGACGGCTGCCGTCTGGCGTCCGGCGTCGTCACTGGTCCATTCTTCCGAAGCAGCACGACCGATGTCGCCACGCTCGAAGGGAGACCGTGATGGAGATGGTGGCGCCGCGGCACCTCGAGCTGTTCACGGGGCGGGCCGACCCCGAGCTCGCCCGCGAGATCGCCGACTGCCTCGGCGTCACGCTCGGCGAGGCGAACCTGCGGGAGTTCGCGAACGGCGAGATCCACTGCCGGTACGACTCCTCGATCCGCGGCTCGGACGTCTTCATCATCCAGACCCACTGCCCGCCGGTGAACCAGTCGATCATGGAGCAGCTGATCATGGTGGACGCCGCGAAGCGCGCCTCGGCGCGCTCGATCACCGTCGTCTGCCCCTACCACGGCTACGCCCGCCAGGACCGCAAGGCGGCCGGGCGCGAGCCGATCACCGCCCGCCTCGTCGCCGACCTGATGACCGCCGCAGGCGCCGACCGGATGGTCTCGGTGGACCTGCACTCCGGACAGATCCAGGGCTTTTACGACATGCCCGTCGACCACCTCACCGCCTCACCGGTCCTCCTCGACTACCTGCACGGCGAGGATCCCTCCCGGCTGGTGATCGTCTCGCCGGACTCCGGGCGACTGAAGGTCGCGGAGCGCTTCAGCCAGCAGCTCGGCTGCGCCCTCGCCGTGGTGCACAAGACGCGCCCCCCGGGCCAGTCGAACACCGTCGAGGCGCGCGAGGTGATCGGTGCGGTCTCCGAGCGCCTCTGCGTCCTCATCGACGACATGATCGACACCGCCGGCACCGTCTGCGCGGCGGCCGACCGCCTCGTCGAGGCGGGGGCGACCGACGTCTGGGCGATGGCCACCCACCCCGTCCTCTCGGACCCCGCGCTCGACCGGCTGAAGGCCTCGGTGATCTCGCGGGTGATCGTGACCAACACCCTCCCGCTCCCCGAGGACCACCGCATCGACAAGATCGAGGTCCTCTCGGTGGCGCCGATCATCGCCGAGGCGATCGCCGCGGTCTTCTCGGACCGCTCGGTCTCGGAGATCTTCCGCGGCCAGAACCTCAGCTGAAGGCCCCCCTGGTCCGGGCGGGTTCAGCCCCGCCGCGCCGCGCCTAGAATGACCAGCCGCGCAGCGCCCCGTCCGCGCCGCCGCCTCTCTCCCGACTGGAGCACCCATGCCTGACATCGCCCTCCTGCTCGAGCCACGCGCCGAGCGCGGCAGCGCCTCGGCGCGCCGCCTACGCGCCGCCGGTCGCGTCCCCGGCGTCCTCTACGGCCACGGCGACGAGCCGATCGCGGTCTCCGTGGACGCCCGCGTGCTCCGCAGCGCGCTCATGGCGGTGCGCGGCGCCCCCCTCTTCGACGTCGAGATCGGTGACGAGCGCCACCTCGCGATCACCCGCGAGATCCAGCGCCACCCGGTCCGTCAGACCGTCGCCCACGTGGACTTCCAGGTCGTGAGCCGCGACGAGGTCGTCCCCGCCGAGGTCGCGATCGTGCTCGTCGGCGAGGCACTCAACGTCACCCGCGCCGGGGGCAACGTCGACCACGCGCTGCTCAGCCTGCACGTGCGCGCGAAGCCGGCGGACATCCCCGAGTCGATCGAGGTCGACATCTCCGACCTCGAGATCGGGATGACGATCCGCGTCGCCGACCTGCCGATTCCGAGCGGGGTCACGATCGAGATCGACCCCGAGGCCCCCGTCGCGGTCGCCCAGCCGCCGCGCGCCCGCGAAGAGGCGGAGGGCGAGGCCGTGGAGGGCGAGTCTGCGGTCGCCGGCGAGACGGCTGGCGCCGCCGCCGACGGGGACGCGGAGGAGAGCTGAGCCCCTTCCTCCCTGGCCGCAAGGGCGCGAGGGAGTCCGGCGGCACCGTCGTTGACCTGCTCGCCGTCGGGCTCGGCAATCCCGGCGAGGAGTTCGCCGGCACCCGGCACAACGTCGGTGCCGACACCATCGAGGTCCTCGCCCGTCGCCACGGGGCCCGGCTGCGCCGCGAGCGGCAGCTGTCGGCGCGCGCCGCCGAGGCGCGCGTCGGGGAACGCCGCCTCGCGCTGGCGGTCCCGGAGACCTACATGAACGACTCCGGCCAGGCGCTCGCCCCGCTCGTCCGCCGCTACACGCGGGGAGCGCTCGACCGCCTGCTCGTCGTCCACGACGAGCTCGACCTCCCACCCGGGGTGGTGCGGGTGAAGTTCGGAGGCGGCACCGCCGGCCACAACGGCCTCCGCTCGGCGCAGTCCCACCTGCACAGCCTCGACTTCGCGCGGGTGCGCGTCGGGATCGGCAAGCCCCGCGGCCGCACCGAGGGCGCGGACCACGTCCTCTCGCGCCCCGGCCGCGCCGAGCGCGAGGCGCTCGTCGTCGCGGTCGAGCTCGCCGCCGACGCCGTCGAGCTCGTGCTCGAGCGGGGCGTCGAGGCGGCGATGAACGAGGTCAACACCCGTTGAGCGGCCCCCTCGCCCCGCTCGCGGGGATGCTCGCCGGCGAGGCCGGGATCGCCGAGATCCTCGGTGCCGAGGGCGCCGTCGTCGCCGTCCCCGAGGCGGCACGCCCGCTCCTGCTCGCCGCCCTCCGTCAGCTCTCGAGCGCCCCCGTCCTCGTCGCCGCGACGCCCACCTCCGCCGAGGCCGAGCGCCTGGCCCACGACCTCAGCTGCTTCCTCGGCCCCGAGCAGGTGCTCCTCGTCCCCGCCTGGGAGACGCTCCCCTTCGAGCGCATCTCGCCGAGCACCGAGGCGATGGGGGCGCGCCTTCGCGCCCTCGACCGCCTGCGCGCCGCGCACGCCGACCCCGCGGCGCCGGGCCCGGTGGTCGTCGCACCGGTGAAGGCGCTCCTGCAGCGCCTCGGCGTGCTGCCCGAGCAGGCCGCGCCGACCCGCATCACCTCCGGCCAGCACCTCGACATCGAGGGGCTGCTCAACCACCTCGTCGCCGGTGGCTACCGCCGCGAGTACCAGGTGGAGCACCGCGGCGAGGTCGCGGTGCGCGGCGGGATCATCGACGTCTTCCCCTCGACCGGCGAGACGCCGGTGCGCATCGACTGCTTCGGCGACGAGGTCGACCGCCTGATGGAGTTCGACCTCTCGGACCAGCGCTCGGTCGGCGAGGTCCCCTCCGCCGAGCTCTACGCCTGCCGCGAGCTCCTCCTCACCGAGGAGATCCGGGCGCGCGCCGCCGAGCTCGTCGACGAAGTGGCCTTCGCCAAGGAGGAGTTCGACCGGATCGCCCACGGCGAGCTCTTCGACGGCGTCGAGTCCTTCCTCCCCTGGCTCGTCCCCGAGGTCACCCTGCTCACCGACCTCCTCGGCGGCGACGACCGGGTGGTGCTCTTCGATGCCCGCCGGATGCGCGACCGGGCGAGCGAGCTCGAGGACGAGGAGTCGGCGCTCGCGCACGCGCTGGCGAGCACCTGGGGGGCCGGCGCGGACCTCGCCGCCGAGGACTTCCCGCGCCTGCACGCCCCCTACGAACGTCTCCTCGAGCGCTCGCCGGCGCGCGCCGCGGTGGCGCCGGCGGTCGCCGACAGCCCCGACCTGGAGGCGCTGCGCGCCACCGGATGGCCCGCCGCGACCGGCGACCCGGGCGCCCTCGCGCGCCGCGTCGGGGAGCTCGCCGGGCGCGGGGTGAGCGTCGTCGTGACCGCCGAAGGGGCGGGGAGCGCCGAGCGGATCGCCGGCGTGCTCGAGGACGAGGGCGTGGTGCTCGCCCGTGAGCACCACGGCGAGCAGCTGCGCGAGCGGGGGGTGCACGTCGTCGTCTGCCCCCTCGAGCGCGGCTTCGTCCTCGAGAGCTCGCACCTCGCCGTGCTCACCGAGGGCGACCTCACCGGCCGGCGACGGGCGCACCGCGCACCGAAGGCGAGGGCCCGCCCCGTCGAGGGCTTCTTCGACGACCTCGCGCCCGGCAGCTACGTCGTCCACCGGGTGCACGGGGTCGGCCGCTACGGGGGGATGGTGACCCGCGAGCTCGGGGGCGCGGCCCGCGACTACCTGCTCCTCGAGTACCGCAGCGGCGACAAGCTCTACATCCCCTCCGACCAGATCGACGTGCTCACCCCCTACTCGGGCGGCGAGCAGCCGGCGCTGCACCGCCTGAACGGCAACGAGTGGCAGCGTCAGCGCAGCCGGGTGCGCGCCGCGGCGCGCGAGGTGGCGCAGGAGCTCGTCGTCCTCTACCAGCGCCGCCTCGCCGCCGAGGGCCACGCCTTCTCCCCCGACACCCCCTGGCAGCGCGAGTTCGAGCAGGCCTTCCCCTTCATCGAGACCGCCGACCAGCTGCGGGCGATCGACGAGGTGAAGGCGGACATGGAGCGCGCCTCGCCGATGGACCGCCTCGTCTGCGGCGACGTCGGCTTCGGCAAGACCGAGGTGGCGCTGCGCGCCGCCTTCAAGGCGGTGCAGGACAACAAGCAGGTCGCGGTGCTCGTCCCGACGACGCTGCTCGCCCAGCAGCACTTCCAGACCTTCGCCGAGCGCTGCGCCCCCTACCCGGTGCGGGTCGAGGTGCTCTCCCGCTTCCTCACCCCCGCGGAGGCCAAGGCCGTCGTCGCCGGCATCGCGAGCGGCGCGGTCGACATCGTGATCGGCACGCACCGCCTCCTCGGTGAGGACGTCCGCTTCTCGGACCTCGGCCTCCTCGTCGTCGACGAGGAGCAGCGGTTCGGCGTCTCGCACAAGGAGGCGGTGAAGAAGCTCACCGTCGGCGTCGACGTGCTGACCCTCACCGCGAGCCCGATCCCGCGTACCCTCGAGATGGGGCTCACCGGGATCCGCGACCTGTCGATCATCGACACGCCCCCCGCGGCGCGCCAGCCGATCCTCACCTACGTCGGCGAGGAGGACGAGCGGGCCGAGGGGGAGGCGATCCGCCGCGAGCTGCTGCGCGAGGGGCAGGTCTTCTTCGTGCACAACCGGGTGCACGACATCGAGCAGACGGCGCGCCGCCTGCAGACGCTCGTCCCCGAGGCACGCCTCGCGATCGCGCACGGCCAGATGGACGAGGGCACGCTCGAGCAGGTCGTCCTCGACTTCGCCGAGGGCAGCTACGACGTCCTCGTCTGCACGACGATCATCGAGTCCGGGATCGACATGCCGACGGTGAACACCCTCGTCGTCGACCGCGCCGACCTGCTCGGGCTCGGCCAGCTCCACCAGCTGCGGGGGCGGGTCGGCCGCGCCGGGCAGCGCGCCTACGCCTATCTCTTCCACCCCCGCGAGCGGGTCCTCTCCGAACAGGCCTACGAGCGGCTGCGGACCATCGGCGAGCACACCGAGCTCGGCTCGGGCTTCAAGATCGCGATGCGCGACCTCGAGATCCGCGGCGCCGGCAACCTCCTCGGCTCGGACCAGTCAGGGCACATCGCGGCGGTCGGTTACGACCTCTACGTGCAGATGGTCGCCGAGGCGGTCGCCGAGCTGAAGGGCGAGCCGGTGCGCGAGCCCGCGGAGATCAAGCTCGACCTCCCCGTCGAGGCCCACCTCCCCGCGAGCTACGTCGAGCGCGAGGACCTCCGCCTCGAGGCCTACCGCCGTCTCTCCCAGGCCAGCGACGAGGGGCAGGTCGCGGACATCGGTGCCGAGTGGCTCGACCGCTTCGGCCCCCTGCCGCGCCCCGCCGCCGCACTCCTCGCCGTCGGCCGGGTGCGCGCCGAGTGCGTCCGCCTCGGCATCCGTGAGCTCACAGGCGTGCCCGCCCGCCCCGGCAGCGGCGGCACGGCGCGCGTCGGCGAGGTCGTCGTCCGCTTCTCGCCGGTCGCGCTCCCCGCCTCGGCGCGGGTCCGCCTGCAGCGCCTCGCGCCGCGCGCCCTGTACAAGGAGGAGCTCGGCCAGGTGATCGTGCCGCTCGCTGGCGGCGCCTCCTTCGCCGACGGCCTCGCCGCCTTCCTCTCCGAGCTCCTCCCCCCGGCGCTCGAGGCCGCCAGCTGATCGAGCTGGCCGAGGGCGCCGCGGTTCCCTAGCATCGGGGAGCCGTGCGCAGACCACTCCTCCTCGCCGCCCTCCTCAGCGCGCTCGCGCTCACCCTCTCGGCCTGTGACGTCTCGGCGATGCCGAACGCGGCGCGCGTCGGCGGCGACCAGATCCCCGAGAGCAGCGTCAACGCCCTCCTCGCGGCGGTGCGCGACGACGGGGCGCTGCGCTGTGTCTTCACGGCCCAGAGCGACACCTACAGCGGCGCGGGCAACGGCAACTTCAGCTCCTCGTTCACCGCCCAGCAGCTCACCGACCTCCTGCAGCTGCACCTCGAGGACGGGCTGATCGCGAAGCTCGGCCTCACCCGCACCGCCTTCGCCCGCGCCGCCGCCCTCACCCAGCTCGACTCGGCCTTCAGCCCCGCCAACTACGCGAGCTGCATCCCGATCCCGACGGGGGACACCTCGCCCGACGCCGAGCAGCGGGCGGCGGCCAAGTTCCTCGCCGCCCTCCCTCCCGCCTATCGCTCGCTCCTCGAGGAGACCGAGACCGACCAGGTCGTGCTCGACGCGCACGTCGTCGGCCTGCCGCTCACCGAGGGCGGCCTCCACAGCTACGAGCAGGCGCACACCGCCGCCCTCACCACGGCCTGTCTGTCGGTGATCCTCGTCGCCACCGAGCAGAAGGCCAAGGCGTTGCAGGTGGCGATCGACCGGGGAGCCGACTTCGCGAGCGTCGCGAGAGCGAACTCGACCGACGCGCAGTCCGGAGCGGCGGGCGGGGCGATCGGCTGTCAGCCACCCGAGGACCTGATCCCCCCGATCGGCGGCATCGTCGCCGCCCTCCCGACGGGGACGGTCTCGTCGCCGGTGCACGCCAACGGCAGCTGGGTGCTCTTCGAGGTCACCTCCCGCGAGGGCGTCGCGCAGCTGAGTGACGTCGAGCGGGCCCTCTTCGACGCCGCGAACGCCCAGGCGCTGAAGGCGGTCGCCGCCTACGCCAAGGCAGTCGGCGTCGCGGTCAACCCCGCCTACGGCGCCCCCTCGATCGGCAGTAGCGGCGCGCTGGTGAACCCGCCCGTCGGCCCCGCCGACGCCCTGCTCTACAACCCGACCGCCGTCTCGCCGACCAGCGCGGGCTAGGTGCCGGGCGGCGGCGGGGAGCCGACCCGGCCGCTCGTCGTCGCCTGCGGCCTCGGCCCCGCGGGGCCCGAGTTCCTGAGCGAGGCGGTGCGCAGCGCCCTCGGCGCGGCGCCGGCCTACCTGCGCACCGCCCGCCACCTCGCCGCCGCGCCCTTCCTCGCGGCGGGCGCGACGGCGCTCGACGCCTGCTACGAGGAGGCCGATTCCTTCGAGGAGGCCTACCGGGCGATCGTCGGGGTGCTCGTCGCGGCGGCCGCCCGCCACGGGCGCGTCGCCTACGGCGTCCCCGGCTCCCCGCTCGTGCTCGAGCGCACCGTCGAGCTGCTGCGCTCGGACGGGCGGGTCGACCTCGAGGTCCTGCCGGCGGCCTCCTTCCTCGACCTCGCCTGGGCCCGCCTCGGCATCGACCCGGTGCGCGCCTCGGTGCGCCTCGTCGACGGGGAGGAGTTCGCCACCCGCGCCGCGGGCGAGCGCGGCCCGCTCCTCGTCGCCCAGCTCTGGTCGCCCGCCCTCCTCTCCGAGCTGAAGGTGAGCGTCGAGGAGGAGCCGGACGAGCCCGTCACCCTGTTGCACCACCTCGGCCACCCCGACGAGCAGCTCCTCGAGGTCGAGTGGGCGGCGCTCGACCGCTCCCTCACCCCCGACCACCTCACCTGCCTCTACATCCCCGCGCTCGCCGCACCGGTGGCGGGCGAGCTCGCCCGTGCCGAGGAGGTCGTGCGCGTGCTGCGTGAGCGCTGCCCGTGGGACGCGGCCCAGACCCACGAGAGCCTGGTGCGCCACCTGCTCGAGGAGTCCTACGAGGCGATCGAGGCGATCGACCAGCTCGCGAGCGGCGCCGCGGAGGGCGCGACCGCTCTCGAGGAGGAGCTCGGCGACGTCCTCTGCCAGGTCCTCTTCCACTCCCGCCTCGCCGCCGAGGAGGGCCTGTTCACCCTCGCCGACGTCGCCCGCACCCTCGCCGACAAGCTCGTCGGCCGCCACCCGCACGTCTTCGGCGACGCCGCGGCGCCCGACGCGGACGTCGTGCTCTCGAGCTGGGAGCGCTCCAAGCTCGTCGAGAAGGGGCGCTCCTCGGTGATGGAGGGGATCCCCGCCGCCCTCCCCGCCCTCCTCCTCGCCGAGAAGGTGGAGAAGAAGGCGGCGACGGTCGGCCTCACCCCCGCCGAGCGCCAGGGCGAGGTCGACCTCGTCGCGCTCGCCGGCCGGCTGGCCGCGGGGAGCGCCGACGAGGAGGCGCTCGGCGCGCTCCTCCTCGGCATCACCGCCCGCTGCGCCGCCGCCGGCCTCGACGGCGAGGCGGCGCTGCGCCGGGCGGCGGGGCAGCTCCGTGGGCAGGTGGCGCGCGCCGAGCGCGCCGCCGCCGCCGAGGGGGAGGAGTTCTCGTCTCTCCCCGCTGCGGCGCGCCGGGAGCGCTTCCTCGCGGCGCGCCGTGCCTGATCAGCGGCCTGCGTGGTCACTTTGCTAGCGTTCTTGCACTCCTCCCCCACCCGCCACAGGACGAACAGGAGCCCTGATGAGTGACATCGTTGCGCTGGTCGGCCGGGAGGTCCTCGACTCGCGGGGCAACCCGACCGTCGAGGTGGTCTGCACCCTCGACAGCGGCGCGAGCGGTCAGGCGATCGTCCCCTCCGGCGCCTCGACGGGCTCCTTCGAGGCCACCGAGCTGCGCGACAACGAGGAGCGCTTCGGGGGCAAGGGCGTGCTGCGCGCCGTCGCCCACGTCGAAGGCGAGATCACCGCGCTCCTCCTCGGCTGGGACGCCCTCGACCAGCGGGGGATCGACCAGGCGATGATCGACCTCGACGGCAGCCCCGCGAAGTCGCGCCTCGGGGCGAACGCGATCCTCGGCGTCTCGCTCGCGGTCGCGAAGGCGGCCGCCGAGGAGCTCGACGTCAGCCTCTACCGCTACGTCGGTGGCGTCGACGCGCACGTCCTCCCGGTGCCGCTGATGAACGTGCTGAACGGCGGCGCGCACGCCGACAACAACGTCGACTTCCAGGAGTTCATGATCGTCCCGCACGGTGCCGCCTCCTACGGCGAGGCGCTGCGTTGGGGCGCCGAGACGTACCACGCGCTGCGCGGCATCCTCCACGAGCGGGGGCTGTCGACCGCGGTCGGCGACGAGGGCGGCTTCGCCCCCGACCTCGCGGAGAACGAGGAGGCACTGCGGCTCCTCGTCGAAGCCATCGAGCGCGCCGGAAGGGTGCCCGGCGAGGAGGTCGCCATCGCGCTCGACCCGGCGACGACCGAGCTCTTCAAGGACGGCGCCTACGACCTCGCCGGCGAGGGGCGCGTCCTCAGCGCGGCCGAGCTCGCCGGCTACTGGTCCGAGCTCGCCGGCCGTTATCCGATCATCTCGATCGAGGACGGGATGGCCGAGGAGGACTGGGAGGGCTGGGGCGCGCTCACCAAGGGGATCGGCGACCACGTGCAGCTCGTCGGCGACGACCTGTTCGTCACGAACGTCGAGCGCCTCGAGAAGGGGATCTCGCTCGGCGTGGCCAACGCCGTGCTCGTGAAGGTGAACCAGATCGGGACGCTCACCGAGACCCTCCTCACGATGAGCACGGCGACGATGAGCGGCTACCGCTCGGTGATGTCGCACCGCTCGGGCGAGACCGAGGACGCGACCATCGCCGACCTCGCCGTGGCCACCAACTGCGGACAGATCAAGGCGGGCGCGCCGGCGCGTGCGGACCGCGTCGCGAAGTACAACCAGCTGCTCCGCATCGAGGCGGAGCTCGGCGATTCGGCCGAGTACCGGGGCGCGGCCGCCTTCGCGCGCGGCGCTCCCCGCGGCGGCGCATGATCCACCACCACCTCTACCGGGCGCGCCTCGCGCTCCTCGCCGCGGCGCTCTCGGCGGTGGCGCTCGTCGCGGTCGAGTTCCCCTTCTCCCTCCTCATCCACCAGCGCAGCGCACTCGCGCGCACCTCGGGCGAGCTCGCCGACCTGAACGCCCGCAACGCCGGCCTGCAGGGCGACATCCGCGCCCTGTCGAGCAAGGCGACGATCGCCGAGATCGCGCACGAGGACTACGGCCTCGTCGGACCCGGCCAGCTCTCCTTCGTGATCCTCCCTGCCGCCGGCAGCGCCGCCGCCACCTCCCTCGAGGGGAGCTCGATCCCGCCGCGCGACCTCGTCGCGAGCACCGCGCCCCCGACCGCCTCCCCGCAGCCCTCGACGGTGCACGGCCCGGGGCTGTGGCGGCGCTTCGTCTCGCGCCTCGAGTTCTGGAACTGATCCCGGCGGCGCCGCCGGGTGCCGGGGCGCGGTAGCGTGCGGCCGACCCGGAGGTGGCAGTGAGGGAGTGGGACGGGCGGGGACTTCCGCCGGCCGCAGCGGCCCGCCTCGAGCGGGCGAACCGCTCGGGAGTGGCAACGAGCCTGCTCAGCGTGCCGAGCCACCTCGGCGTCGCCGTCGCCGGCTTCTCGCCCGTTGGTGAGGTGATGGGCTGCATCGTCGTCCACCTCGGCTGGTCGGGCTACGGCGGCTGCGGCTGGTACTACGGCATGGCGCCGCCGCAGTACACCGTGACCTCCTCGAACGCGCGCGGCGCGTTCGGCTTCGCCCCCTACGTGGACGCGAAGCGCGGCGCCTGGGCGAGCGCCCTCGGCCGCATGCTCCTCGAGTGCCGCACCCTGGGCGGCGACGGCGTGGTCGGCGTCCGCCTCGAGGAGCGGCGCCTCGAGGACGGCAGCCGGGAGATGATGGCGCTCGGCACCGCGGTCCGCGCGGCCGGGAGCCTGCACCTCGACAAGCCCTTCGCCACCACGCTCGCCGGGCAGGACCTGCTGAAGCTGATGCAGGGCGGCTACTTCCCCGCGGCGGTGATCGTCGGCATCTCGGTCGGCGTCCGCCACGACGACTGGATGACCCGCCAGTCGACCTACCTCTCGGCGCCGAACATGGAGGTCCCGGGCTACACCGACCTCGTCGAGACGGTGCGGCGCGACGTGCGCGGCGACCTCCGCCGCCGCCTCGGCGAGCTCGGCGCCACCGGCGCGATCCTCCCCACACCGATGCGTCTCGAGATCGGCGAGATGGAGCCCGGAGAGGGCCACCGCGACCACATCGCGGAGGCGACCCTCGTCGCCACGGCGCTCGTCGCCACCAACCCCTACCCCGAGCACGCGCCGCTGTCGATGCTCCCCCTCCGCTGAAAGGCCGGCCCACATGAGGAGTCCCCGTGTCCGATGAAATGACCGCCCTCGGCGTCCCCGAGGACGCGATGAAGCGCCTCGCGGAAATGAAACCCGGCTCGCCGGGGGCGCTGTTCACCTCCGACCTCACGGTGAACGAGTTCCTCCTCGTGCGCGAGGCGGGCTTCCGGCCGGTCGGCCTCGTCCTCGGCTCGAGCATTTACCACGTCGGCCTGCAGGCGCGGCGCTGGGGGCAGAACCAGGAGCTCGAGAAGCTCTCCGAGGCGATGTACCACGCACGCGAGCTCGCGATGGGACGCATGGAGGCCGAGGCCGACGCCCTCGGCGCCGATGGGATCGTCGGTGTGCGCCTCGACATCGAGTTCAAGGAGTTCGGCAACGACCTCGCGGAGTTCATCGCCGTCGGCACGGCGGTGATCGCCGACGAGCAGGAGGGCACCTGGCGCAACGACGAGAACAAGCCCTTCACCTCGGACCTCTCCGGGCAGGACTTCTGGACCCTCATCCAGTCGGGCTACGCCCCCCTCGGGATGGTGATGGGCAGCTGCGTGTACCACATGGCCCACCAGCGCTCGATGTCGGCGCTCGCGAACGTCGGCCGCAACGTCGAGATCACCTCCTTCACCGAGGCCCTCTACGACGCCCGCGAGCTCGCCATGAGCCGCATGCAGGCCGAGGCCGAGGCGCTGCACGCCGAGGGGATCGTCGGCGTGCAGCTGCTCTCGCTGCCGCACCGCTGGGGCGGGCACACGACGGAGTTCTTCGCGATCGGCACCGCCATCCGGCCGCTGCGCGCCGACCACCACATCCCGACGCCGCAGCTCGTGCTCCCGCTCACCGACTCGTGAGCAGCGAGGGACCGGGCGGCGAGCTCGAGCCCGCCGACCTCGCCGAGGAGGGGCGCGCCGAGCAGGTGCAGATGCTCGCCGCCGCGCTGCGCGCCGACCTCGCCGACCTCGCCACCTACGAGCGGGTGCTCGTCACCTCCCTCGGCGAGACCCTCCCCGAGGGGGTGCTCACCATCGACCGCCAGCGCTCGATGGGCGACCGCGTCGCCGGCCGCTCCGGTGAGGTGCGGGCGATCCGCGTCGCCTTCGGCGACGATCGCCTCGAGCTCGAACGGCGCAGTGGGCGCCTCGTCGCCTCGCTCACCAAGAGCGTGCGCGGCGTGGCGATCAGCCACCGCGAGGTCAGCCTGGACGAGTGGAGCGCTGCCTTCGCGAGCGCCCTCAGCAAGTTCGCGACCGAGAACGAGCGGGCGCGCCTCGCCCTCGAACGGCTGCTCGGCGCGTAGCGCTAGAGGCCGAGGATGGCCGCGCACTCCGGCCAGGCCGCGAAGCCGTCCTGCTGGTAGAGGCGGTAGGCGGCGGCGTCCTGGGCGCTCGGCGCGGCGCTCGACGGCAGCCCCGAGCCTCCGAGGCCCGCCCAGGTGCTGGCGCTGAACTGGTAGGCGCCGTAGTAGCCGTTCCCGGTGTTCAGTCCGTAGTCGCCGCTCGACTCGCAGTTGCGGATCCCGGCGAAGGCAGAGGCGACCGAGCCGGGGGCGGGCGTCGAGGGCGCGGCGGCGGTCACCGCCGCGAGCGAGGGGGGCCCGGCGCTCGCCGCAGCTGCCGCAGCGTTCGTCGCCGCCGCAGCATTCGCGGCCGCCGCAGCCTGAGCCGCCGCCGCCGCCCGCGCCTCTTCGCGCCGGGCTGCCACCGCGGCCCGCGCCGCGACGAGCGCCGCCAGCTGGCCGCGGGCCGAGGAGAGGGCCTGGCGCTCGGCGCCGAGTTCGGTGAGCGCCGACTGTCGGTCGCTCCCGAGCTGGCTGAGGGCCGCGCTGATGTTCGCCGCCTCCGCGCGCGCGGTCGCGTCGAGGACGTCGAGACGGTGCTCGTCGCCGTCGAGGGAGGCGATGCGCCCCTGCAGCTCGCCGCTCGCGGCGTTGAGATAGGCGCTGCCCGTCGAGGCCACCTCGGTCCCCGCGCTCAGGTAGAGGGCGAGGGTGGAGGCGGAGCCGGCCTCGACGTAGGCGGTGATCGCCGAGGCCCTGAGCGAGGCGCGGTCCGCGGCGATGTGCGCGGAGTCGGCCGCGACCCCGGCACGCGCCGTCGCCTCGCGCCCGCGCGCCGCTGTGAGGGCGGCCGACTCGACGACGTAGCGCTCGCCGACGACGGCGAGGCGGCCCTGGTCGGCTTCGACGCTGGCGGCGATCGCGTCGGCGCGCGCCGAGAGCGAGGTGACGGTGGTGGCGCGGCCGGCTGGCCCGGCGACGAGCGGGCTGAGAGCGGCGAACGCGGCCGCGACAGCGATGGGTCGAACGAGTCGACCGGCCCCGGAGGCGGTCACGGGGCGAAACGCTAACCAGCCCGGTCGGGGCGTGGCAAAGGGCACGGCGGCCGCGGGGGCGCCCGATACGCTGCGCCGATGAGCGTGGCAGCGGTCGTCCTTGGTCCCGGGCGGAGCCCCGAGCGGTCGCGCGGCGGTGGTGGGCGACCCGGATCGGCGAGCGTCGCGGCGGTCGCGGCGAGCGCCGCGGCTGCCGGCTACGACGAGCTGATCGTGCTCGTCGCGGAGGAGAGCGAGGCGGTGGGCCTGCCGGAGTCAGCGACCGTCCTCGTCGACCACTCGCACGGCGGCGCCGCGGCGGCGCTGCGCGTCGCGATCGACTGGGCACAGCGCGAGGGCCATGACGCGCTCACGGTCGCGCTCCCCGTCCCGCCGGGGCGCGCCGCCGCGCCGGAGACCGAGGCGTCGGCCTGGCGCGCGCTGCTGTCGGAGCGGGCGCACCCCGTCGTCGTCGCGACGAGCGCCGCCGGCCGCTCCGGGCTCGTCCGCCTGGCAGCGGAGATCTGGGCGCTCGCGCCGCTCGAAGGCGACCCGGCGCTGCTCCTCGGCGCCCGCCCGGAGCTCGTCGAGGAGCTGGCCGCCGTCGAGGAGGCGCCGCCGACGCCCACCGCCGAGGAGGCGCCGCCGACGCCCACCGCCGAGGGAGGCGAGGAGCGAGCGCTGATCGCCTCCCTCCTCGGTCGCGAGCCTGCCGGCGCCTACCGCGTCGCGGTGCGCGGCGCCGACGGCCGACCGATCGTCATCGAGAACGCCCCCTTCCTCGACGACGGCACGCCGATGCCCACCAGCTACTGGCTCGTCGGCCGGCGGGAGGCCGAGGCGGTGGGGCGCCTCGAGGCGGCGGGGGGAGTGCGGCGCGCGACAGCGGCGGTCCCCGCGGCGCTCGTCGAGGCGGCGCACGCCCGCCACGCGGCGGCGCGCGACGCGACGATCCCCGCCGCGCACCGCGGGCCGCGTCCGAGCGGCGGCGTCGGCGGCACCCGCGTCGGGGTGAAGTGCCTGCACGCCCACCTCGCCTGGTACCTGGCGGGGGGCGCGGACCCCGTCGGCCGCTGGGTCGCGGACGAGCTTCGCGGCGAGCTCACCGGGCCGGTGGCGGCGATCGACTGCGGGACGAACTCGACGCGGCTGCTCATCGTCGCCCCCGACGGGACGACGCTCGAGCGCGAGATGACGATCACCCGTCTCGGCGAGGGCGTCGACCGCACGGGCCGCCTCTCCGAGGAGGCGATCGCGCGCACGCTCGCGGCGCTGCGTGCCTACCGGGCGCTGATGGACCACCACGGCGTCGTCGCGCAGCGCGCCGCCGCGACCTCGGCGGCGCGCGACGCGGCGAACGCCGAGGAGTTCTTCGCCGCCGCCGCGGAGGTCCTCGGCCGCGCCCCCGAGCTGCTCGCCGGCGAGGAGGAGGGGCGCCTCTCCTACGCCGGGGCGACCGCCGGGCTCGACCCCGCGGAGGGCCCCTTCGTCGTGGTCGACCTCGGCGGCGGCTCGACCGAGCTCGTCGCCGCCGGGGAGGATCCCGAGCACCCCGTCGCCGTCTCGCTCGACCTCGGCTGCGTGCGGGTCACGGAGCGCTTCTTCACGAGCGACCCTCCCGGCCGGGAGGAGGTCGCCGCTGCCCGCCACTTCGTGGCGGACGAGGCGGGCGCCGCCCTCGTCGCAGCGCCCGCCCTCGGCACGGCGCGCCGCTGCATCGGGGTGGCGGGGACGGTCTCCACCCTCGTGCAGCTGGCGATCGGCCTCGCCGAGTACGACCGGGCGGCGCTGCACCACCGACTGATCAGCCGCCGCGAGGTGGAGGAGCTCGCAACCGCACTCCTCGCAGAGCCGGTCGCGGCGCGGCGCGCCCGCCCGGGGATCGAGGCGGGGCGGGCGGACGTGATCGCCGCGGGGGCGCTGATCTTCGGGGAGGTCATGGCCGTCCTCGGCCACGACGAGGCCCGTTACTCCGAGTCCGACATCCTCGACGGCATCGCCGCCGGGCTGCTCGCCGCGACCGCCTGACGCCCCCCGCCGAGGACGACCCCGGCGAGGTGGGTGACGAAGCGCTCGGCGTCGCCGTGCGTCGTCTCCGCCCAGGAACGGCCGGCGGCACCGGCCTCCTCGCCGGCTCCCGGCCGCAGCAGCGAGCGCGCCGCGTCGACGAGGTCGCCCGGCTCGACGTAGGAGAGGCCGCCCCCCGAGGCGCGGGCGACGGCGTGCGCCGCCGAGCCGGCGGGGACGACGACGGGGGTGCCGAGGAGGAGGGACTCGATCGCCTCCTGGCCGAAGGGGCCGGCCGGGCGGGCGTCGATCGTCACCGCGGCGTGCGCCATCAGCCGCCAGAGGTTGACGCGCGTCGGGTTGACGGGGAGATCGACGGCGTTGTCGCGGTCCGAGATCGTGAAGCGCTCGCCGTCGACCTCCGCGACCGAGACCCCGAGGAGCGAGGAGAGCAGCTCGCGGGTGACCGAGCGGGCGTAGCGGTGGCCACCGGGGGGGAAGGAGCGGATGAGCAGCACGTAGCGGCCGAACCAGTGGACCCCGAAGAGCATGTGGCCGGTGGCGGCGCGGTTGAGCGGCAGCGCGAGCTCGAGGGGCACGATCGCCCCCGAGCGCGCCGGGTAGCGGGCGCGCAGCGCCTCCTCCTCGGCGGGGTTGACCGACAGCACCCTGCTGGCGCCGTCGACGAGGCGGGCGATCCGCTGCTCGCCGATCCGGCCGAGATCGCCGAGGATCGGCACGAAAGTGAGCGGCACTCCGGTGGCCTCGAGGTCGGCCGGGTCGAGCGGGGCTTCGTGGCCGGTGAGGACGATCGCGTCCGGCGCGATCGCGGCGAGCGTGCCGGCGAGGCCCTCGACCGTAGCGAAGGGGGCGGCGACCGCCTCGAGGGCCGGCGAGAGCGGCCGCCCGGCGCGCGCCAGCGCGGTGCGCACGAGCGCCTCGTGGAGGTGCCGCTCGGAGGTGACGGGGAGCTCGTGGAGGCCGAAGACGCTGTCGCGACCCCCCGCCGGCCGACGGGGCGCGTGGGTGAGGTGCACGACCTCGACGCTCGCCGAGCGCGCGAGCGCCCCGGCCAGGAGCCGCGTGACGGTCACCGCCTCCGAAGGGGCGGCCCCCCAGTGCTCGGTGACGAGGGCGACCCTCGGCGTGGCCATCCTCAGCGGTCGGCGAGTCGCTCGTCGATGCGTTCGTCCACGTAGCGCGCGAGGTCGAGAAGGTCGCGGCGGACGATCTCGACGATCGCCCGCTCGTCGGAGGCGGCGATCTCGTCGACGCGGTAGGCGACGGCGTCGACGGACTGGGCGACGGCCGCCCGGTACTCCTGCTCCTCGGTGAAGTAGCGGTCGAGCGCGGCGCTGATGAGGCGCGCCAGCAGCCGCCGCAGCAGCGCCTTCGGGCTCTTGCCGCTCCCCTCGAGGCGCAGCGCGTGGCCCATGTCCCAGCGGTGGTGGAGGTGGTGGATCGCGGGGTGGACGTGGATCGGGTGACGGTCGTAGCCGGCGACGAGCTCGTCGAGGCTCGCCTCGGGCATCCAGCGGCTGGGGTGGCTGCCGTTCGCCTCGGCCACCGCCCTCACGTGCTCGTCAACGAGTCGAGCGGCTGCGGCGGGGTCTCCAGGTAGACCTTCCATCGGTAGTCCTCCTGTGCGGACGAGAGGGGGCACCAGTAGCGCCAGTGGGAGAGGTGGGGATTCAGGTAGGGGTCCCCGGCGACGAGCGCCTCCCCCCAGCGCTCGCGGATGCGCTGGTTCTCGGCGAGGTCGTCGGTGTGGCCGCGGCTGCGGGACTCGTGGTGGATGAGCTCGGCGAGGGGCGTGTAGACGACGAGGTACCCGGCGGCGCGCAGCTTCAGGCAGAAGTCGACGTCGTTGAAGGCGACGGGGAGCTCCTCGTCGAAGCCGCCCACGGCCTCGAAGACCTCCCGCCGCACCATCATGCAGGCGCCGGTCACGACCGAGCAGTTGCGGGTGGAGATCGCCATCGAGGCGTAGCCGGGGAGGGCGCCCGGCAGGCCGCGCAGCACGTGTCCGGCGATCCCGCCGAGGCCGATCACCACCCCCGCGTGCTGGATCGCGCCGTCGGGGTAGACGAGGCGGGCGCCGACAGCTCCGATCTCGGGGCGCAGCGCATGACCGACGAGGGCGTCGAGCCACCCCGGCACGCGCGCCTCCATGTCGTTGTTCATGAACAGGAGCAGGTTGCCGCTCGCCTCGCGGGCTGCCGCGTTGTTGATCGCCGCCCAGTTGAAGGGTCCGGGGTCGCGCACGATCCGCACGTCGGGCTGGCGGCCGAGCTCGGCGAGCAGCGCCTCGGTCTCGGGCAGCTCGCTCCCGTTGTCCACCAGCACGAGCTCGAGGCGGTCGTAGCCGGGCGCCTCGCGCAGCGACTCGGCGCAGGTCGCGAGCAACCCCGGCTCGTCGCGGAAGGGGATGATCGCCGAGACGAGGGGGCGGCCCTGCACGCGGCGGCGGACGTGGTAGCGGCCGGGGAAGTCGGGGTGCTCGGTGACCTCGGAGGGCTCGCCGCGGCGCTCCATCGCGTCGGCGATCGCGAGCCGCCCCGCCTCGTAGGCCCACGGCTTCGCGGTGGCACCGCTCGCCGCCGAGCTCGGCAGGCTCCGCCAGTGGTAGAGGATCTCCGGGAGGTGGACGATCCGGCGCGCCCGCTCGCTCGTCCGCAGCGCGAGGTCGTAGTCCTGACTTCCGTCGAACGCCGAGCGCAGCCCGCCGAGCTCGTCGAGCAGGCCGCGTCGCAGCACGCTCAGGTGGCAGGTGTAGGCGTAGCTGAGGAGGAGGTCGGGCGACCAGGCGGGCTTGAAGAAGGGGTCGAAGCGCCCGCCGAGCTCGTCGATCTTGTCCTCGTCGGAGTAGAGGAGGTCCGCCTCGGGCTCCGTCTCGAGGGCAGCGGCGACCCTCGCCACCGCGTCGGGCGAGAGCTCGTCGTCGTGGTCGAGGAAGCCGATGAAGCGTCCGCTCGCGAGGGCGAGGGCCGCGTTGGTCGCCGCGGAGATCCCCGATGAGGTGGCGAGGGCGCCGACCTTCACCCGACGGTCGAGCCTCGGCAGCGACTCGAGGTAGGCGGTGAGCTCGGGATCGCCCGAACCGTCGTCGACGAGGCACAGCTCCCACCCGGCGTGGCGCTGTGCCAGCACCGAGGCCACGCACCGCTCGAGGACCCAGCGGGGCTCGGTCCGGAAGACCGGGACGAGGAAGCTCACGAGGGGTGCGCCGCGCGGCGCGCGGGTGGCGGCGCGGTGGCGCCCGGGCGGGCCGCCGCCGAGCACGGCGGGCTCGCGGCGGGCCGCGAGCCAGCGGTGGTAGGCGGCGCGGTCCTGGCCCGCGTCGAGGGGGTAGCGGCTGTCCTCGGTCGGTTCGACGATCTCTTCCTCGCGCCCCCCCTCGACCCCGGGGCCGCGCAGCGGTGTCCGTTCGACCTCGGTGCGCAGCACCGGCTCGAGACGGCTGGCGAGGTAGTCGATCGCCGTCGCCGCCTGCGTGAGATCGGCGCTCAGTGCGAGCAGGGCGGCTCCCGAGTGGCTCTCGGGGCCAGGGGTGGGCGGGGCGAAGTCGCGGTGGCGTCCGGCGAGGCCGCGCACGAGCGCGTGCAGGGCGAGGAGCTCGGGAGGGAAGGCCTCCCAGTCCGCTGCGCCTGGCGCAGGGTCGAGGGCGAGGATCTCGACGTCGCTCCCTGCCCCCTCGAGGAGCAGCGCCCGCAACGCCTGCTCTTCGTGGGCGAGGGCGACCTCGGGGCGCTCCGAGCGGGCCCGGGGGGGCGTCGGGAGCGGGCAGACACCGACGAGCACCCGCAGCCCCGGTCCGGCGAGGCCCCGCCACAGGGCGAGCAGCGTGAGGGCGAGGTCGTCCCCGACGCACAGGCTGGCACCGCGGGCGAGCTCGTCGGCGAAGCACTCTTCGAGGACCGCCCGCCGTGCCGCCGGCAGCGACGAAAGGGCCTCGGTCGAGAGCGGCCGGCCGTCGAGGGAGAGCTCGGCGGTGAGGCGCCGGACCTCGGCGAGCAGCCTCCGGGGGAGGACGGCCGCCTCGGGGGGTTGCGGGACGCCGTGCACCAGCCAGAGGGTGGTGGCGGGCTCGGGTACCGACTCGAGGCCGGCCGCCAGGTCGGCCTCGGCAAGCTGGCCGTCGGCGAGCGGTCGGGTGGGTTCGGTCATCGTCCTCGGAGCCTCACGCGAGCGTCCGTGCCCGACGCAAGCCGCCCACGGAGTGTAGGCGGCGGATCTGCCACCATGGGACCGTGGAGCAGCACAGCGGACACCGGCAGCCCCCCGGCGGGGAGGGGCGCCCGGTGACCTTCTTCGAGGCTTCGAGCGAGCTGGTGGGGCGGCGGGTCGTGCTGCGGCCGCTGCGCGCCGAGGACTACCCACAGTGGCAGGAGGTCCGGACCCGCTGCCGCGAGTGGCTCGTGAAGTGGGAGCCCCGCCCGGCGGGTGCGCCCTATCCGGTCGAGGACCGCTCGACCTTCTCGGCCCGCTGCGCGATGCGCGACCGCGAGCGACAGCTCGGCACCGGTTTCGGCTTCGGCATCTTCGTCGACGGACAGTTCGCCGGGGAGATCAACCTCTCCTCGGTGCAGCGCGGTGCCTTCCAGAGCGGCTACATCGGCTACTGGATCGACGAGGCGCAGGCGGGGAGGGGGTACGTCCCCGAGGCCTGCGTCGTGCTCCTCCGCTTCTGTTTCGAGCAGCTCGGCCTCCACCGGGTGCAGATCTCGATCGTGCCGCGCAACGCCGCGAGCCGCGCCGTCGCCCGCAAGCTGTGGCTGCGCGGCGAGGGGATCGCGGTCGGTTACCTGGAGATCGACGGCACCTGGGAGGATCACGTCCGCTACGCGATCACCGCGCCGGAATGGAAAGAGCGCGAGGCCCGCTACGTCGCGACCTGGCTCGCCCCGCTCGCGGAGAGTGGCGCGGCGCCCGGTCGCTGACCGGGCCGCGGCTCACTGCGCGTTCGAAGCGGAGGAGGAGGGGCGCCCCGCCCCGACGAAGCCGATGTAGTACATCGGCGCGTAGGAGACCGTCTGCCCGGTCTGGGGTGCCTGGATGATCGTGTTCGCCCCGTAGGGGCCCTGGCCGACGTACATCGCGACGTGCGTCACCGAGCCGGCGCCGTCGTTCGGGAAGTAGTAGAAGAGCAGGTCCCCCGGCTCGAGGGCGTTCAGGCTGACCGGCGCCGACTGGTCGTACTGGTACTCCGCGCTGTGGATCAGGCTGACCCCCGCGCTCGCCCAGGCGACCATCGTGAGGCCCGAGCAGTCCATCCCGCTCGAGCTCGCCCCCCCCCAGACGTACGGGACACCGAGGTAGGACTCGGCCGCGGCGACGGCGGCGTTGCCCCCGCCGCTCGAGCCCGACGAGGAGAGGCTCGGCAGCCCGACCGACGCCGCAGCGGAGCTCGACGCCGCGTTCGCCGCGCTCGCCGCGGTCGCGCCGCCGCTCGCCGCGACCTCCTGGGCGATGGTCGCCGCCTGCTGCGCCCGCTCCTCTGCGGCGGCCTTCGCCTGGCGGGCCGCGGCAGCCCTCGCGGCCGCGGCGGCGCGCGCCGCGGCGGCGGCCTCCTGCTCGGCGATGAGCTGCGCGATGTTCCCCTTCACCTGGGAGAGCGCCTGCTTCGCGGCGCCCTGCGCGGCGGTCGCCGCGGCGCTCGCCTGCTGGGCCTGTGCCGCGGCGGTGGCGGCCCGTTGCACCTGCACGGCGTCGGCCTGCTCGGAGCTCTGCAGCTTGGCGCGCGCCGCCTGCAGGCCGACGACGTCGAGATGGAGCGTGTTGGTGACGAAGCCGGCGTAGGTGCTGACGGTCCCGCTGTCGGCGATGTTCTTGGTGAGCACCGCTCCGAACTGCGCGCTCGCGCCGACCCCGAGGACGTAGGCGGCGACCGCCGCGTTCCGGACCTTGGTGGCGGCGACCGTGACCGCGACGTGGTTCTCCGCGAGCTGCCGCTTCAGCTTGGCGAGGGCGTGCTGGGCGAGCTGCAGGGTGGCGTTCGCCTGGTCGAACTGCTCCCCGGCGACCTGCACCCTCTCGGTGTCGGAGGCGATCTGCTGGGCGAGGCCGGCTGCCTTAGCCTGGAGGCCCTGGACCTGGCCGTTCGAGGGATCGGGGGGCGCGGCCGAGGCGGCGTGCAGCGGGAGCGCGACGGACGCGGCGACCGTGAGTGCGACCGCGGCGGTGCCAATCCTCAGTCGTAACACTCGTTAACTTTGGCCACAGCAGCCGTCTTTGTCAAAGCATCTGGAGCCGCGGCGCCCGGACGTGGGTAGCGTCACTCAGATCGTGGTGAGGCGTGAAGGAGCCTGTGGTTGTCGCGCGACACGCTGACGACGCGCTTCGGCGCAGTCCAGGGCCGCGTCGAGGGTGAGGTGTTCTCGCTCTACAACGTCCCCTACGCCCGCCCGCCCCTCGGCGAGCTCCGCTTCGCGGAGGCCGTCGCGCCCGAGCGCTGGGAGGGGGTCCGGGACGGCCGCAGGCCCGGGCTGATCGCCCCGCAACCCCCCTCCGGAGTGGGCAGCTACGTGCCCGGCGACCCCACCCTGCAGGGAGAGGACTGCCTTCAACTCAACGTCTTCAGCTCGACCTGCCCGGGCGCGGGGCGCCCGGTGCTCGTCTTCGTACACGGCGGCGCCTTCGCGACCGGAAGCGGTGCGGGTGTGATGTACGACGGGGCGGCCCTTGCTCGCGCCGGCGTCGTCGTCGTCACCGTCAACTACCGGCTCGGCGCGCTCGGCTTCCTCTCGCATCCGGCACTCGCCGCAACCGAGGGCCGCGCGCAGGGGAACTGGGCGCTCACCGACGTCCTCGCCGCGCTGCGCTTCGTGCGCGGGCACGCCGAGCTCTTCGGGGGCGACCCGCACAACGTCACCCTCGTCGGCCAGTCCTCTGGCGCGATGCTCGTCGCCGACCTCCTCGGCGCGCCCGAGGCGCAGGGGCTGTTCGCCCGAGCGGTGCTCGAGAGCGGCGCCGTGCTCGTCGACCGCCCCGAGCGCGCCACCGCCACCGCCGAGGAGCTCGCCGCGCTCCTTGGGTTGCCCGGGGTCGAGCGGCGGGCCCTCCTCGGCGTAGCGACGACGGAACTGCTCGAGGCCTCGGCCACGCTCTCCGCCTCGCGCGGCGGCCTGCTCAGCATGCCCTTCCGTCCGACGATCGAGCCCGGCGTGCTCCCGATCCACCCGCTCGCCGCGATCCGGCGGGGCGTGGCGGCCGGGAAGGAGCTCCTGATCGGGACGACCCGCGACGAGTTCGCCCTCTTCTCGACAGAGCTCGTCGATGAGGGGCTCGGCGCGGCGCGCCTCACCGCCCTCGTCGAGCAGCTCTTCGCGGCGACCGCCCCTGAGCTCGAGGGGCTCGCGCCGACCTTCGTCCAGCAGTATGCGGCCGCCCGCCACGGCGGTGCCGAAGCAGGCCGCGCACTCTTCGACGCGATCGCGACCGACGGCGTCTTCCGGCTACCTGCGCTCCGCCTCGCCGAGGCGCAGTCCCCGCACGGTCGGGTCTTCAACTACCGCTTCGACTGGCGCTCACCCTTCCTGAACGGCAACCTCGGCGCCTGCCACGGCATCGAGCTGCCCTTCGTCTTCGGGACCCTCGCCAACCCGGTGGTGGCGATGTTCTCCGGTGGCGGCCCGGAGGCGGTCGCCCTCGCAGAGGCCGTGCAGGGTGCCTGGGCCCGCTTCGCCGCGCTGGGGGACCCCTCCGGAGGACGGGCGGGCCGCTGGCCCGAGTACCTCCCAGACCGTCGCACGATGCTGCTCGGCCCCTCGATCGGCATCTCCGTCGCCGTGGGTGAGGCGGAGCGGCGCCTCTGGGCGGAACACCTCGTCGACGCGTCCGAACGGGAGGCCTCCACCGCGAGGCGATGAAGGGGACGTAGCCCAAGTGGCAGAGGCAGGGCGCTTAAACCGCTTCCAGTGAGGGTTCGAATCCCTCCGTCCCCACCGTGTGCGGTTGACCCCGTTGGGTGGACCGCTTCTTATGAGAACGTAGCCAGGCTGTTGTTGAGTGCTGACTGTGTTGGCGTCGTAAATGTTCTCGGTGCCGGCTCATCGGACGCGATCCGATCGCCTTGCCCCGCGCCGGCCGAGGACTCTCTTGCATTCCTCAGGTCAGCCCCCAAGCGCGTAGCTGATCGCCGAGCAGACCTTGCGCATGATCTCGTCGCCGACTCGCCCGATCGGACCGGTGAGCGATGCCTGGGTGATCGTGTGAAGACCGTCGCAGTTGATGGCAGAGGGTCGTTCCAAGCCAGCCTCGACGTGGTCGATGCCCACCTCCGCGGCCAGACCCCGGATCGACGTGGTGATCTCGGCCACGGTGACGAGGTCGCGCACGTCGAGGACCTCGGATCGGGTGAGCAGCAAGACGGGTCGAGTTTTGCGACCCACCTCGGCCAACCACAGCTCACCGCGTCTCAAGGCTCCCCCCACGCGTCAGCTTCGCTCCAGTCGGGGTCCGCACGTTCGGGGTGCCTCAGATAGGCCTCTCGGTCTGAGCGCGCCAACGCGGCGCGCACGGCATCAGCGACTCCCTGACGTGCCGCCGCCGAGACGTTGACTCCGAGCTGGCGGGCGCGATCAGCCAACTCCTCGTCCAGCGTGAAGGTCGTTCTCGATGAAGCCATAATAAAATGCTATCGCTCGACCGCAGCACATAGTGCTAGCGCATCCGGCTGCAGAAGGTTTCCCTGCACGGATCGAATCTCCGGCGTCAGGCTCCCGTTCGACAGGTCCGGCGCGTCGAGGATCCACCGATACGGCCAAGCTCGGTGCAACACCTGCTCAAACTCGGCCCGACCGAGGACCGATAATTGGCGGAGTGGACCACCCAGCTCGCAATCGCGTCACGCCGATGGGCGACATCGAGGCGTTCCCGCTTCGGGGCGCTTGGACCGGAAACCGCGGCGTGCTCCACCGCGGTGAGGAGATCGTCCGACCGTTCGCATCAAAGCTCTGGATCGTCTGCGCGCTCGAGTTCCGGGGGCGATGGCGAGAACAGTGGCTGGCGAATCGCTACACCTCCCTTTTCTTTCACGACGAGGCCCTCGCTTTCGCCGCCGGCCACCGACCGTGCGCGGAGTGCCGCCGGGCGGCATACAACGCGTACCGCGACGCGTGGGCCGCCGAGCTCGGCGGCGCCGCACCGTCCGCCGCCGAGATGAACGAGCAGCTGCACAGCGAACGACTCGTCCCGAGGACCCGGCAGCGAAGGTCGCACCCGGAGCCGTGGCGCGATCTCCCCGATGGCGCGTTCGTGCGGCTCGACGACGAGCCCCATCTCGTGCTCGGCGATCGCCTCGTGCGTTGGACGCGGGAGGGCTACGCCGAGGGCGTGCGTCGTCCGACACACGGGCCGGCCGCTGCGATCACGCCCCCCTCGACGCTCGGCGTGCTCCGAGGTGGGTACCCGCTGCAGATCGACGACGGGGCCTTCCGGTTCGCTCGCTAGGCCTGCCCCCGGCATCCGGATCGGGCATCGGGCCGCTCGAGGGGGCTCGCCCGCAGGGGAGCTGCCCGGGCCGAGCGGGGAGAGGGCTGCACGAGCTCGCGTCGCCGACCGCCCGGGCGAGGAGGCGGCGCCAGCCGTCAGTGCGGCGTGCTCGCTGCGAGCAGCGCGGCGATGCGGTCGGCTCCGCTCACCGCGGCGTCCTCGTCGACAAGCGCGGCGTTCTTCCTCGAGTACTCCTTCAGCAGCGCGATCGCCGTGGGATCGGTCTGGACGACGAGGGCCGCCAGCTCCCGTGCGCGCCCGAGAGCGCCGCCGTCGGGGACGATCTCGGTGAGCAGGCCGAGGCGGCGCGCCTCCTCGGTGTCGAGCTCGCGCCCGGTGAGCGAGAGGTCGAACGCGACCTTGTAGGGCACCAGGCGGAACAGGTACGAGAACACGATGAGCGGGGGGATCCCATGCGCGAGCTCGGTGAGCGCGAAGCGTGCCCCTTCCCCCGCGATGGCGACGTCGGAGAGCATCGCGAGGCCGAAACCGAAGCCGTAGGCCTGCCCCTCGACCGCCGCGATGACGGGGACCGGATAGCTGTCGAAGACGCGATTGAGGGCGAGGATCGGCGCCAGGTCCGTGGCGATCTCGTCCTTGGTCGTGAGGGAGCGGTCGCGGAGGCGGCCGGCACAGAAGCCGCCGTCGGCCCCGGCGACGATGACGGCGCGCAGCGCCTCGCTCCCGCGCAACTCGAGCAGTGACGCGCGCAGCTGCTCGATCCCCTCGCGGTCGAGCGAGTTGCCCTGCGGGCCGCGGAGCACGATCTCCGCGACCGCGCCCTCTCCGTCGAGATCCACCTCGTGCGCCATCGTCTGTCCCTTCGTCGTCGCCGTCCTCGGTGCCCGGCCGCGCCCGCTCCTCGGAGCGGCTGCACCCCGCGAGTGCCGCGGCGCCCGACCGAAGGTAGATGAGGAGGGGCGCCTGTGCAGCGGTGCGACGGTGGCGCGCGCTCGAGGGCCGTGATCCTCCTCCTCGGGACAGCCGTAAGGGTGAGGGTCTGTCGCTCGGGGGAGGGCCGCGGGGTGCTGCCGGAGCCGATGAGGGAGCAGCTTCCAGCGGCCGCGAGCCGGCGCGAGCGACGCGGCACGACGTGAGCGTGTTCGTCCCACCCCGGCCGACCCGCGCCGCGGCACCGAGCACTCCGACCGGAGTGGCCCCGGCGCCTTCGGCGTCCCCGTCGCCGACACGCCGGGGGGAGTCGCTCGCGCGGTTGGCTCGCTGTCGCCTCCGTCGCCGCCTTCCCGCTCGCCGAGGCCCTGCGGATCGTCCTGCAGGCGGGCCATCCCGTCCTCTACGGCGACCAGGCGCTCATCGAGCTCGACGTGCAACGCGCGGCGCGCTTCCAACAGCTCCTCGGTCCCTACAGCAGGAAGGGCTTCCACCACCTCGGGCCGCTGCTCTTCTATCTCCTCGCCCCCCCTCGGCGAGGTCGAAGTCGCCGAGGAGGCCGACGAGGATGGCGACGACGCGCCCCCACTCCTCGCGGAAGGTCTGCTCGAGGCTCGCCACCACTCCATGACGGGGCGCACCTCGATCCCTCCGCCGAGGCGGGCGGCCGGGATGCGCGCCGCGAGCTCGATCGCCGCGTCGAGGTCCTCGGCCTCGTAGATGAGGTAGCCGTTCAGGGCCTTTTTCGTCTCGACGAAGGGGCCGTCGGTGGTGATCGTCTTGCCGTCCTGGACCCGCACCGTGGTGGCGGTCTCCGGGCCCTGCAGCCCGCGGCTGGGGGTGACGCCGGGCGTCGTGTTGATCGCCTGGTAGTCGGACAGCTCTTCGGAATCTCCTCCCCGCCGCGCGCTACGGGTACTGGCCGGGCGGGAGCACGAGGAGGTGGGGCCAGACGACCACGTAGTACTTCCCGAGCGCGTAGAGGTGCGCCGGGCGGCCGAAGGTGTGCTCGACGGTCGCGATGCTCACCCTGCCGTAGGGGGCGCGCTGGTAGACGAGGAACTGGAAGGCCCGCCCCCGGTACCAGCCGACGTCGGACTGACGGCCGTCGCGGACGATGGTGCCCGCCGGGTCGGCGACCACGGGACGGACCGTCACCGCGCCGCGGCTCTCCAGGGTGACGATCGAGGCGGCCCAGTAGTCGCCGATCCCCTCGGTGAGGTGGTGGGCGAGGAGGAAGGCGTCGACGGGGTCGACGGGTTGGCGGGGCACCGGTTGGTGGAGGTCGATCGCGAGGCCGGCGGCGAGGCCGATCGTGCAGGCGAGCACAACCGCGAGCGCAGCGCGCCGCGGTCGGGGCGGGGCGGGGCGGTCGGCGAGCTCGGCGGCGCGACGCGCCGCGAGCAGCACCGCGAAGATCACCGCCGGGGTGAGGTAGCGGGCGTAGCCGGGGTTCTTGCTGAGGGTCAGCACCTCGAAGAGCGCGAGGTCACCGAGGAAGCCGAGGACGAGGAGGTCGTCGAGGCGGAAGCGCCCCTCGGGGTCGGCGTGTCCCGCGAGCGCGCCGCGCAGGCTCCCGAGGAGGCTGGCGGAGAGGCCGACGATGATCCCGAGGGCGACGACGAGGTGCGCCGCCTCGATGGGGAAGGGGAGCGCGGGGCCGTCGTAGGGGCCGCGCACCACCCCGAGCAGCGCGAGCCCCCACGAGGCGAGGTGGCCGAGGTCGCTCGTCATCTGGCCGAGGCTCGCCGTGTGGTGCGCCTCGTGGAAGCTGAAGGCGCCGAGGGCGCTCGTCAGCGCCCGGACGGCGACCGCCCCGAGGACCGCGCAACCCGCCACCCCGAGTGCGCCGAGCGCGCTGCGCCAGCGTCGCGTGCGCGCGGCGGCGAGCAGCCCCGAGAGGGCGACGGGCGCGACGCCGATCCCCACCGTCTGCAGGTCGCCGAGCAGGCCGCCGGCGAGGAAGAGCGCGGCGAGCGGGTAGCGCCAGCGCGTCCGCCCGCGCCCGAGGGCGAGGAAGGCGACGAGGCACCAGAGCGTCGTCGCGACGTGCCAGGGGCCCTGCAGGAGGAAGGCGGCGAGGGCGTGCGCCGGCAACGTGAGAAAGACGGTGACGCAGAGCGCGGCGACGAGCGCGCCGCGCCGCGCCGCGCCCCCGGCGGCGATCGCCGCGCCGACGAGGACGACGCCGAGGGCGATTGCCGCGGGGACGACGTGGTTGAGCGCCGGCACGAAACCGAGCACGGCGACCCCGGCGGCGTAAAAGAGGGCGTCGATCGTCCAGAACGAGTCGAGCGAGAGCGACCAGCCGCTCAAGGTGAGGTTGCCGTGCGCGAGCGCCCTCCCCTCGAGGGCGACCGTCGCGGAGTCCGAGTTCGCCACCACGGCGTGCACCGCCGAGTCGAGGAGGGCCACGAAGACGAGCACCGCGAGGGTGACGAGGGCGACCACCAGCCAGCCCGTCGTCAGCGCGCGGGCGCGGGGGGTGCCGTCGACGGCCGGCGCTCGCACGGGGGAACTCCTAGGCGCGCGACGCCCGCGGCGCAAACGGCGGGGCGAATTCAGAGGTTCTCCGGTCGCCGCAGCGCCGCCAGGGTGGCGGGGGTGCCGATCGCGATCAGCGCGCCGCCTGCGGGCGGGAGCGCCCGCAGCACGCTGAGCAGCGCCGCCTTCGCGACGCTCACGCAGCCCACCGTGGGGGACCCCGTCGCGACGTGCAGGAAGATCGCCGATCCCCGCCCCGGCACGACCGGCGCCGCGTTGTACTCCACCACCGCCAGCGCGTCATAGGCGGGGAGGATGCGCCACAGCGCCTCCGACCCACCCCCGAAGCTCGGGCGCGCCCCGCAGGCGAGGTGCACGAAGCGGTTGTAGGAGCTCGAGCGGGGGTCCTCGTCCCACCAGTCGCCGCACGAGAGGCGGTGGTAGGGCGACGCCAGGCCGGGATCGGGGTCCGCACCGTAGAGGAGCCTCCCGATCCCGAACAGGCCGGCCGGCGTCGTCGCGTCCCCCTCGAGGTGGTGCGCGGAGAGGCCGCCGCTCCCGAGCCATGCCGGGTAGGGCCCCGCGACGCGGACGAAGCAGGCGGCACCCGAGCGTCGATAGGCCGAGAGCTCGCCCTGCACCGCGGCGAAGCTCGGCGCGGTGACCGTCACGAGCACCTCCGGTGCCCGGGCCGCGAGGCGCGGGAGCGGCGTCGCACAGCGCGCCGCGGTGAGGGCAGCGACGACGCCGGCCGCTGGGCGAGCGGGCGAGAAGAGGCCCCCGAGGACGAGCGCGGGCGCCGTCAGGGCGCGCAGCGCGTCGCGCCACCGCCGGCGCCTCATCCTCCGGTGCGCGAGAAGTGCTGGTAGTCGGGGGAGGCGCTCCACCGCCCGCCCCAGAACCAGTGCACCGCGGCGAAGGCCCGCACGAGGGTCCCGCCGGGGACGGCCATGCCGGGGCGGGGGTCGCCGCGGGCGAGGTAGCGGGCACCCGCGGCCGGCTCGGCGGCGCCGTTCAGCACGTAGGGGTTCTCGACCGGGTTCACGTCGATCGCCTCGCCGTAGGAGTGCACCGACCAGCTCGGCGGGCCGTCGGCGACGGCGTAGCGGCAGTTGAAGCCCGAGGTGTTGTCCGCCGCCATCGAGCTCGGGTCCTTCCCGCCGAAGGCCGCCTCGGGGATCATGCTGCGGATCGGGAAACGCGCCGCGTAGAGGGTGCGGAAGACGGTGACCACCGCGGCGGTCACCTGGGCGTTGACGACGATCGAGCCGGGATGGGCGTGCCCGTCGAAGCCGACGTAGTCGACCCGCACGAGGCGCAGCGAGGCCGGCCCGACGGGGCAGCCGGCGCGCCAGGTACGAGCGAGCGAGGCAGCGGTGACGGGGGCGATCGACGACGAGAAGGCAGGGAGCGCGGCCGGCGCGACGGCGGGCGCCAGCGCGAGCGCCGCCGTCAGGGAGACCGCGGCGGGGATCACCGGCGCGTCGCGATCACGACGGCGCTCTCGTAGTCGACCACCCAGGGCCCCCCGTGCGCGAGCTCCTCGCCGACCGCGGCGAGGAGCTCCTCGAGGGCCTCGGGGGCGAGGAGGCGGTGGTCGCTCTGGGTGCGCGAGAGGCCGGCCCACTCCTCGGTGGTGTAGCTGGTCGTCCAGGGGAAACGGAGGATCTCGGCCACCTCGAAGACGCCGGAGAGGGTGATCGCCTCGGCGTAGCGGTTGAGCTCCTCGATGTCGTCGACGGTGCCGAGGAGCGGCGAGTGCTCGAGGAGGGCCGGTGCGAGGCGGGCGTAGAGCGGCTCGAGGCGCGACTGCAGCGGCCCCGCAGGGTGGCGGTAGTTCCAGAAGGGCGCGAGACGGCCGCCCCGCTCGAGCAGCCGCGAGGCCTTCGTCGGCCCGATCCGCGGCTCCACCCAGTGCCACGCCTGGCCGGCGATCACGAGATCGAAGCGCCGTCCGGCGGTCTCCCACTCCTCGAAGCGCCCGACCTCCACCTCGAGGCCCCGCTCGCGACCGAGCTCGGCCATGCGCGGGTCGGGGTCGATGCCGAGGACGTCGCAACCGGCGGCGCGGAAGGCCGCCGAGGCCTTCCCCGTGCCGCAGCCGACGTCGAGCAGCCGCAGCCCCGGCCGTGCGCCGAGCGCCGCGGCGAGGGCCTCGGGGTAGCCGGGACGCACCCGCTCGTAGAGGTCGGCCTGCTCGCCGAAGCTCATCGCCCGTCCCGTCGCGAGGTACCCGCGCGGGCGGCCGACGACCTCGTCGCTCACGGGATGCTCTCGGTGAGGGTCTGCTCGGCGGCGTGGCGGTGGCGCTGGCGCAGGAACGCGAAGAGGCTGAGCGCCCCGCCGACGGCGAAGAAGCAGAGCGCGGCGATCTCGACGGCGTCGGTGCCGTTGTCGGGGCCGAGCCAGAGGTACTCGTCGAAGAAGCGGCTGAGTCCCCACAGCCCGGCGACGAGCGGCCAGACGACGCCTGCTCCCGGCGCGATCCCGAGGTGCGCGAGGCGCCGTTCGAGGACGATCGCGAGCACGAAGACGGCACCGCACTCGAGCGCCTGGAAGAGGGGGACGGGGATGCGACGGCCGACCTCGCCGGCGTAGTACATCCCGTACCAGGCAGTCGTCGCCTTGCCGCCACCGGCGACCATCAGCTGCGGGCCGAGCAGGCGGCCGAGCGCCCACGCCGCGACGAGCACGGGGGCGAGGAGGTCGGCGGCCACCGACCCGGCGAGGCTCGGGCAGCGGCGGTGCGCGCTCAGGAAGCCGACGGGGAGGGCGAGGCCGAGGCCGCCGAACGAGGAGAGGCCGCCGTGCCAGACGGCGAGGATCTCGATGGGGTTGGAGGAGTAGTAGCCGAAGTTCGCGACGACGTGCACGATGCGCGCCCCGACCACCGCGGCCACGACGACGAGGACGAAGGTGCCCGCGAGCCAGCCGTCGGGGTAGCCGGCGTCGCGTAGCCGACGGCTGAAGTAGCCGTAGCCGAACCAGAAGGTGAGGGCGAGGCCGATGCCGTAGGTGTGGACCTGTAGCGGTCCGAGGTGGAAGTCGACGGGGATCGGCTTCACCGGCTGCTCACCGGGCCCCGCTCAGGAGCGGCGGTCGCGCCGACAGACCGCTCCCGCAACACGCGTCCAGTATGTCGCCGCCGCCCGCGCCCTCGGGACGCGGCAAAGCCCCGGGTAGCCGTGCGGCCGAAACCGCCCGGACTTCCCGGGGCCAGTGCCCAGTGAGCACGTCCCCTCCGGGTCGCCTTGCGGCGCCACCGGAGAAGCCGTCCGCTTTGCAGCGGCGCTGCGAGACCGTACGAGCTCCGAGAAGCACCCCGTCCTCACAACCTCTCACCGTCACCAGGGTTCCGGCGAGTTCCCTATTTGGAGTATCTGACTGCCCCGGAGGGCTGCCCGTTCGCTCCAAGGTCCGTCGCTTTCTCCCTGGTGAGAGCAGCTTGCGCCACCGCCGAGGGGGGGTCAAGGGCGTTTCGCGAAATCCAGAAGTTGTCGACAACGAAATGTGGAAATCCTCCTCTCGTCCCCAGGACACCAACAGTGCTGTCCACAGCGATCGGCCCGCGTCCCCTTCCGCGAGACTGGTGGCGATGACCGAAGGGGCGGCCGCCGCGGCGCGGCGAGCGGTCGCGGCCCTCGCTCGGGCGAGGGAGGGCGGCGCCACCGCGCGCCTTTTCCCGTGCAGCCGCTCACGGTGACCCGGTGAGCGACGAGCCGCTCGCGATCTCCCGCAAGCTCGGGATCAAGACGGGCCACCGGGTCGTCCTCGTGCACCCCCGCGACGGCTTCGCCCTCGCCGACCTCCCCGAGCGCGCCACGGTCGAGGTGGCCGGCTCGGCCCCCGCGGCCCCCGCCGACGTGGTCATCGCCTTCTTCGCGACGACGGCGGAGCTCGAGTCCGAGGTCACGTCGCTCGGGGCCGCGATTACCGTGGACGGCGCACTGTGGCTCGCGTGGCCGCGGCGGGCGGGCGGCGGGGTGAGCGACCTCACCGACAACGTGGTGCGGTCCCTCGGCCTCGCCAGCGGGCTGGTCGACGTCAAGGTCGCGGCCCTCGGCGAGCGATGGTCCTCGCTGCGCTTCGTCCACCGCGTCGCCCAGCGCGAGGCGCTGCGGCGGCGCTGACCGACGAACTTCGAGGAGGAGCGATGGCCCCAGGAACGATCACGATCGGCGGTGACCTCGAGGTCAACCGCTTCGCCTTCGGCGCGATGCGCATCACCGGCCCGGGGATCTGGGGGCCGCCGGCCGACCGCGAGGAGGCGCACGCCGTCCTTCGGCGAGCGCTCGAGCTCGGCGCCAACTTCATCGACACCGCCGACGCCTACGGCCCCGACGTCTCCGAGGACCTGATCGCGGAGGCGCTCGCGCCCTATCGCGCCGATCTCGTGATCGCCACCAAGGGCGGGCTGTTGCGCGGCGGCCCGAACAACTGGTTCCCCGACGGCCACCCCGAGCACCTGCGAGAGGCGTGCGACGGCAGCCTCCGCCGCCTCGGCCTCGAGCAGATCCCCCTCTACCAGCTCCACCGCCCGGACCCGGCGGTCCCCTTCGCCGACTCCGTCGGCACCTTCGCCGAGCTGAAGGCCGAGGGCAAGGTCGGCCACGTCGGCCTCTCGAACGTCTCGGCCGAGCAGCTCCGCGAGGCGCAGGGCATCGTCGAGGTCGCCTCGGTGCAGAACCGTTACAACCTCACTGACCGCGAGTCCGAGGGACTGATCGACGCCTGCGCCGAGCAGGGCGTCGCCTTCATCCCGTGGGCGCCGATCCGCGGCGCCGACGAGCACCCGGTCGCGCGCGAGGTCGCCGCCGCGCACGGCGTCCCGCCGATCCACGTCGCGATCGCCTATCTCCTCGCGCGCTCACCGGCGATGCTGCCGATCGCCGGCACCGGCTCGGTCGCGCACCTCGAGGAGAACTTCGGCGCGCTCTTCCTCGAGCTCACCGACGACGAGCTCGGCCGCCTACGCGCCGCGTAACCACAGCGGGCGCTGCGGGTCGGTCCAGGCGACCCACAGGTTGGCCGGGCACACTCGGGGGAGGGACGGCACCTGCGAAGTGCGAGGGGCCGTCCCGGCTCGGTTGAGGGGGGAGACCCCACCCCCTGAAGCCTGGTCTCTCGTCCTGGGCGGCCCGCGCCACCCCCCGACGGCGCCGCCCGGGACGAGCGGGGTCGCCTCAGCTCTCGGAGCTCCCCTCCGCGAGCAGGCGGCCCAGGTCGTCGGCGACCTCCACGCACAGCATCCGCAGTCGCTCGAGGCGCGCCGCGGTGTCGTCGGTCTCGAGGAGGCGCTGTGCGTCGTAGGGGTTGAGCGGAGCGACGGCGCACAGGCGCCAGGAGGCGGCGTCGGCATCGTCTCCGAGGCCGAGGTCACCGGCGAGCGCCGGCGCCTCGCCGAGCTCGGAGAGCAGCGCCCGCGCCCGTCGCACCGTCCGCTCGGTCGCCGCGACGAGCTCGGGGTCCACGGCCGCGGTGGAGGCGGCGAGCTCGCGCACTCGGGCGTTCGGGTAGGGCTGCTCGGGGAGCCACTCCTCGATCGCGATCCGCCGACGCCCCTCACAGAGCAGCGCGAAGCGTCCGTCGGGGAAGGGGGAGGCCGCCTCGATGTGGGCGACGGTGCCGACGCCGCAGCGCTCGTCGCCACCTCCCACCTCGCCGCCGCGGGAGATGAGCACCACGCCGAACTCGCCCTCGCCCTCCAGGCAGTCCTGGATCATCTGCCGGTAACGGGGCTCGAAGACGTGCAACGGGATCGCGGCGTGCGGGTAGAGGACGGTCCCGAGGGGGAACATCGCCATCGGCCGCGGCTCGCCGGGCTGCTGCACCGTCCCTGTCGCCGCGTCGCTCATCCCACCTCCACGGGCCGAGCCTAATGAGGGGCTTTGCAAAGGGCCCTCCGACGCGGGATACCGTCACGCGACCCGTCGGATCGAGCGAGGAGCCAAGGCATGAGGACCCAGGTCGGGATCATCGGAGCGGGGCCGGCCGGGCTGATGCTCTCCCACCTGCTCGCGCTCGCCGGCGTCGACTCGGTCGTCCTCGAGAGCCGCAGTCAGAGCTACGTGGAGCAGCGGGTGCGCGCCGGGGTGCTCGAGCACGACACCGTCGAGCTGATGAAGGCGACCGGCGTCGGGGAGCGGGTCGCCCGTGAGGGGCTCGTCCACCACGGCCTCGAGCTCCGCTTCGACCGCACCCGCCACCGCGTCCCCCTCTCGGAGCTCACCGGCGGCAGGACGATCGTCGTCTACGGCCAGCAGGAGGTGGTGAAGGACCTCGCCGCCGCCCGGCGCGCCGCGGGCGGGACGCTCCTGTACGAGGCGGAGGAGGTCGCCCTGCACGACCTCACGAGCGAGCGGCCGAGCGTGACCTTCCTCCACGAGGGGCGCGCCGAGCGACTGGAGTGCGACTACATCGCCGGCTGCGACGGCTTCCACGGCGTCTCGCGCCCGTCGATCCCTGACGGTGCGACCACCTTCTACGACTGGCACTACCCCTTCGCCTGGCTCGGGATCCTCGCCACGGTCGCCCCCTCCACCGAGGAGCTGATCTACGCCCGCCACGACCGCGGCTTCGCGCTGCACAGCCTCCGCTCTCCCGAGCTCTCCCGCCTCTACCTGCAGTGCGCGCCGGAGGAGCGGATCGAGGAGTGGCCCGACGAGCGGATCTGGGAGGAGCTGACGCAGCGCTTCGAGACCGACGACGGCTTCGTCCTCCACGACGGGCCGATCATCGAGAAGTCGGTGACGCCGATGCGCAGTTTCGTCTGCGAGCCGATGCAGTTCGGTCGTCTCTATCTCGCTGGCGACGCCGCGCACATCGTCCCGCCGACCGGCGCCAAGGGGCTCAACCTCGCGATCTTCGACGTGCGGGTGCTCGCCGCGGCGCTCGTCGCCGCGGAGCAGCACGGCAGCGAGGAGCTGCTCGCCGGGTATTCCTCGACCTGTCTCGAGCGCGTCTGGCGGGTGCAGCACTTCTCCTGGTGGATGACCTCGATGCTGCACCGTTTCTCCGAGCCCGCGGCCGGCGGGGAGGGGGTGGCGCTCGAGGACCGCCTGCAGGAGTCCCAGCTCGCCTACACGGTTCGCTCGCGTGCCGCGATGGGCGCGCTGGCGGAGAACTACGTCGGGCTGCCGCAGGACTTCTTCGGCTGAGCGTCCCGCTCAGCGCGCGCGGCAGCGCCGGGCGGAGTAGAGGGCGACGCCACCGGCGGTGAGCCGAGGCGGGCCGAGCGCGGCGCGGAACAGCGCGCGCACCGGTGCGGGGTCCACGCCGTGCGGCCAGTCGAGGACGTCGGTGACCCGCGCCCCGCGCAGGTAGCGGCAGAAGGCCGCGGTCGAGGGCCTCGGGGCGGCCCGCGGGTAGTGGCTCGCTGCGCCGGCGGTGGTGGCGGCGAGGAAGCGCTGGACCCCCGCGGGCTCGAGAAGCAGCGGCCAGTACTGCCCTTTGCCGCCGGGCCCGCGCACGGTCGCGTAGCCGCCGAGGAGGCGGAAGGAGAAGGCGTCCTCGGCCTGCCACCCCATCGCCTCGATGTCGGGCGGGGTCGGGTAGGGGTAGGCGAGGACGACGGCGTCTCTTGCGAGCGCCGCGGTGAGGGGCGCCGGGAGACCCGCCGGCCAGGCGAGGGCGCTCTCGGCGAGCGGGAGGGCGGGCACGAGGGTGGCGAGGGTGAGCGCCCCGAGGCCGAGGAGGCCGAGGCGGGCACCGCGCCGGGCGGGGAGCGGTCCGCGGCCGAGGCCGAGGGCGACGACCGCGGCGGAGAAGAGCGCGACCTCCCCGCCGAAGCGCGCGGGGACGAGGTTGTCGAGCAGCGGGAGGTGGGAGAGGAGCACCTCGGGGAGCGCGAGCGCGCTGCGGTGGCCGTGCACGACGAGGCGCGGCCCGAGGGCGAGCACGAAGGCCGCGCCGCCGAGCAGCGCGCCGCAGCGGACGAGGGGGTCACCGAAGCGGCGGAGCAGGCACACGAGCACGAGCAGCAGGAGGGGGAGGCCGAGGTAGCCGCCGAGCTCGGAGAGGTCGCGGGTCGCGAAGTGCGCGAGCCCGGCTGCGGGGTCGACCGCCTGGCGGAGGGTGGGGAGGAGGGGTTCGAGGAGGTCCTCGGAGAAGAACTGCAGCTTGGCGACGGGCTGCACCGGGCCGCGCAGGTGCCCTGCGCCGGCGAGCAGCTGGTAGAGGGGGTAGCCGACGAGGGCCGCGGTGACCGAGAGCGCCGTGCCTGCGGCGGTGAGGTAGCCGCCGAGCCGCTCGCGAAGGGCGCGGCGATGGGCCAGCGCGCCGACGAGCAGCGCGCCACCGGCGAGGAGGAGGCACTGCGCGAGCACCTCGGGGTCGATGAGGAACTGTGCGGCGACCGTCACGCCGAGGCCGAGGCCGACCTCCGGCCACCAGCGTCGGCGGGCGTCGGCGGGTGGGCCGGTGGCGACCTCGTAGGCGAGGAGGAAGAGCACCGGGGGGAGTACCCCGAAGGCGAGGTCGAGGTGGGCGTCGCCGCGCGCCTGGCCCACGAGGTAGGGGCCGAAGCCGTAGAGCAGGCCGCCGAGGGCGCGGGCGGGACGGGCGGTGCCGAGGCGCCCGAGGACGGCGTAGAGGGAGAAGGCCGAGAGCGCGAGGGCGAGGTGGAGGAGCAGGTTGAACGCGGCAACGGGGCCGAGGGCGAGCACGACCGGCGTCGACAGCACGCCGAGGAGGGGGACCGTGGTGTTGCTCGCGAGGTTCACCCCGCCGGGGTAGCCGAGCGCCGTCGTCTGGAAGAGGTCGTGGCCGTGGCTGAGCGCGTGGGCGGTGTAGGCGAGGAACCACGTCATCTGCGCAGGGTCGCCGAGCCCGCCGTCGGGCAGTCGGCTCGCGTCGAGCGGTCCGACGGGGAGGAAGACGAGGAGGGCGAGGAGGAGGTAGCCGGCGAGGACGGCGGCCGACCGTGCAGCAGCGGGGAGGCGCTCGAGGCGCGGGACGCTCACCGCGCGCGCCGCGCCCGTCGGTGGTGCGGTGCCCGGCGCGAGGTGCTACAGCTCGAGCGTGGGCGCGTAGAAGACGTCCTCGAGCGCGAGCTTCCGCTGGCTCAGCCCCTGCTCGTAGGAGTAGAGGAGGATCGTCTCGAGGAGCTCGCGGTTGTCCTGCACCCCGTAGGGGAAGAGGTCGACCGCGAGCGCCTGCTGCACCTCCGGGCCGACGGTGCCGGTGTCGAGGAAGGGGTCGAGGCCGGCCGCCGAGACCGAGCTCGACACCCCGCCGCCGAAGGACTCCGCGGCGGCGACCTTCTTCGCCTCGAGGAAGGCCGAGTAGAGGTTGAGTGGGATCCACGGGTGGGCTTCGAGCACGTCACGGCGGATCGCGACGCAGTGGTTGACGGGGTAGACCCCGGTCTTCGCGAAGTAGCGGGCCGACTCGGCGCGGGCGTCGAAGAGCGGACGGACGCCCGAGCCGGGGCCGAAGACCCGGCTGCTCCGATCGACGAGGTTGTTCGTCCCGGCGAGGTAGTGGAGCGCCGCGTCGAGCTCGCCGGTGGCGAGCATCTCGCCCATGTCGGTGTCGCCCGGGATGTACTCGAGCGTCACCCCCGGCGGCGGCTGGAAGCCGGTGGCGCCGCCGTGACTCTTCTCGGGCGGTCGTTCCATGAACCAGTGCAGGTCACGGGGATCGACGCCGTACTCGTGCTGGAGGATGCCGCGCGCCCAGAGGGCGGCCGTCTGCTGGTACTCGGGGACCCCGACGCGCTTGCCGGCGAGGTCGCTCGGCTGTTCGATGCCGCGGTCCTCGCGGACGAGCACGCCGGTGTGGAAGAAGTTCCTCGTCGTGAAGATCGGGATGCCGACGAAAGTGTCGATGCCGCGGGAGATGGCGATCAACAGGCTCGACATCGACATCTCGGAGAGCTCGAACTCCTGGTAACTGAGCTGCCGCCAGAAGAGCTCCGAGGCGTGGATCGTCGAGCAGTGGAGGTCGATCCCCTGCGGCTTCACCCGCCCGGAGATGATCGGCCGCGACCGGGGGTTCGACGCGATCGCGAAGCTCAGATCGATGTCCGCCATGTCGCTCCCCAGTGCTCGTCGGTCCGACTCCGGGGCGCACGCTAATCAACGGCACCGCCGTCGGCACGCCCGCGCTCGGTACGCTCGCCGACCATGCCCGCCCCGCACGAAGAGGCGGCTGACCCTCGTCGTTACCTCGTCCTCGCGGTGGTGACGCTCGTCGCGTTCGTCACCAACCTCGACGCGACGATCGTCGTGGTCGCCCTGCCGCGCCTCGTCGCGTCGCTGCACACGACCGTGACCACGGGGCTGTGGACGGTCACCGCCTACGTGCTCTCGACGACCGTCTTCCTCCTCCCCGCCGGGCGCTTCTCCGACGGCGCCGGCCGGCGCGGCACCTTCGTCGCCGGCCTCGTGCTCTTCGCGGCCGGCACGGTCGCCTGCGGCGTCGCCACCTCGGGGGGAGAGCTCGTCGTCCTCCGCTTCGTGCAGGGAGCGGGCGGTGCCCTCGGGGTCGCGACGGGGACCCCGATCCTCGCCGAGACCTTCCCGCGGCGCGAGCTCGGCAGGGCGATCGGCCTCTACTCGATGGCCTGGGTGCTGGGCTCGATCATCGGCCCGATCGCCGGCGGCGCGATCGTCGACAGCCTCGGGTGGCGCTGGATCTTCTTCGCCACCGCCCCCTTCGCCGTCGCCGGCGCGGTGCTCGGCGTGGTCGTCCTCCGCCCCGACCGCCGCCGCCCGCTGCCGCGCCTCGACTGGACCGGGATGGCGGCCTTCGCGCTGGCGCTCACGGCGCTCCTGCTCGCGCTCACCGAGGGCTTCGCGTGGGGCTGGGGGTCACCGCGGGTGGTCGGGCTGCTCGTCGTCGCACTGGGCGCGCTCGGCGCCTTCGCGGCCGTCGAGCGGCGGGCGGGCGCGCCGCTGTTCGATCTCGCGCTCCTCGCCTCGCGCACCTACCGCCGGGGCCTCGTCGTGGTCGTCTGCTACGCGACCGCGTTCTTCGCCACGACCTTCCTGCTCACCTTCTACCTGCAGGGCTCACTCGGCCTCACGCCCCTGCACGCCGGGCTGCTGCTGATCCCGCTCTCGGCGCCGCAGATCCTCCTCGCGCCCGCGGGCGGCCACCTCGCCGACCGCCTCGGCCCGCTCCGCCCGATGGTCGCCGGCCTCGTGCTGCTCGGCGTCGCCGCTGTCTGGTGCTCCCGGCTCTCCTCGATGGGGAGCCCCCTCGACGTGATCGCGCCTCTGCTGCTGATGTCGGCGGCGAACGGCCTCGCCTGGCCCGGCCTCGTGAAGGCGGTGCTGCAGACGGTCTCCCCCGAGCGTTCCGGTGTCGCCTCGGGGATGTTCTTCACCCTCCGCAGCCTCGGCACGGCGCTGTCGTTCACCCTCGCCCTCGTCGTCGCCGAGGCGAGCCTGCCGAGGGCGGTCGCGTTGCGCATCTACCTCGGGACCGAACGGGTCATCGGCGCCGGCCAGACACGGGCGCTCGCGCGCGCGACCGACGCCGGCTTCCTCGCCTTCGCGGCGCTCTACCTCGTGGCCGTGGTGGTCGCCTGCGGCCTCTACCGCCGCGACCGGGGGCGCCCCGCCGGGGCGGCGGCCGCCGGCGAGTGACTCAACGGGCGCGCAGCGGCCGGCGCGCCGACACGACCATCCGCCGGGCGCCCTCGGTGAATGCGCCGCCCCGCTCGTCGCAGAGCTCGATCGCCTCGAAGCCGCCGTCGGCGAGCCACGCCGCGAGCTCCTCCTCGCCGAAGAGGCGGACGAAGTAGTCGCTGCGACGCACCTCGCCGCTACGCACGACGGTGCGCATCGCCCGCACCCGTGAGGCCGGGGCGTCGTAGCGGAACTGCTCGACCATGAGGTCGTCCCCCCGTTCGCGCACCTGGGTGGGCAGGCCGCTGCGCAGCAGGTGCGCGCGCGCGTCGAGGTCGATCACCAGCCGGCCGCCGGGGCGCAGCGCCCGCCGCATCTCCGAGAGCGCAGCGCGGTTCGTCTCGTCGTCGAAGTAGCCGAAAGAGGTGTACCAGCAGACGACGAGGTCGAAGGCGCCGCGGAAGGGGAGCGCACGGGCATCCCCGGCCACGACCGCGGCGCAGCCGGCGGCGCGGGTGGCCGCGAGGTAGGCCGGAGAGCGGTCGAGGCCGACGACGCGTGCGCCCGCCGCGTGGAGGCGGCTCGCGATGCGCCCCTCGCCGCAGCAGCAGTCGAGCACGAGGCGGCCGGGGAAGGGCCCCGCGACCCCCTCGAGCAGGGAGAACTCCTCGTCGCTGCGCGCCCCGCCGACACGCTCGGCGTAGAAGTAGTTGAAGTCCTCGTTGAAGACCGCGGCGGCGTCGAAGTCCTCCATCGGCGCGACGCTAAACCGAGCCGGCCGCCCGGGTCGCGGCGGCACGCGGCCGGCAGCCCGTGCGATTTGCGATGATGGTCCCGTGGAGCACTCCTTCATCGACACCCGCCCGTGGGGCAGCTACACCGTCCTCGTCGACGCGCCCGACCACAAGGTGAAGAGCATCACCGTCGAGCCGGGGAAGCGGCTCAGCTACCAGCGCCATGAGCGTCGCTCGGAGCACTGGTTCGTCGTGTCGGGGAGCGGCTTCGTGATCCTCGACGAGGTGACGACCGCGATCGGCCCGGCGTCGGTGATCGACGTCCCGGTCGGCGTCGCGCACCGCATCGGCAACACCGGCGAGGACGACCTCGTCTTCATCGAGGTGCAGCACGGGGACTACTTCGGGGAGGACGACATCATCCGCCTCCAGGACGACTACGGCCGGGACGACTGACCGCCTCAGACCTCGACGATCCCGTGCGCGCGCAGCGCCCCGTCGGCGATCTCCAGCCACCCGTAGCTGCAGCGCGGCTGGCTCCTGCGCTGCGTCGGTGAGCCCGGGTTGAACAGCCGCTGGCCGCCGAGGCCGGCCGCGTCGAGCGGCACGTGGCTGTGGCCGAAGACGACCAGCGCGGCGGCGGGGAAGAGGCGGTGCAGGCGCGCCTCGCGGCCGGCCCGCTGCCCGGAGTCGTGGATCATCGCCACCGGCAGGCCGGAGAGCTCGAGCTGCAGCCGCTCGGGGACAAGGCCGTGCAGCTCGTGGTCGTTGTTGCCGAGGACGGCCCGCGTCGGCGCCAACGCGCGGAGCTCCTCGAGGGCGGTGGCGGTGACGACGTCACCGGCGTGGAGGGCGAGGTCGGCGCCCTCGAGCGCCCGCAGCAGCGGGGGCGGGAGCCGTCCGGCGACCCCGTCGCGGAGGTGGGTGTCGGCGATCACGATGACGCGCACGACGCGAGGGTAGGAGGTAGAGGGGCGGCGTTTCGGCAAGAATCGCCGGCGTGCGGGTCCCCGACCAGGCAGCGACCGGCTTCGCCGCGGCCGCCACCGCCTACCAGCAGGGGCGTCCCACCTATCCCGAGGCGTTGCTCGCGGAGATCTCCGCGGAGCGGCCGCTCGGCCCGAGCTCCCGCCTCGTCGACGTGGGGGCGGGGACGGGCAAGTTCTCCGCCCTCCTCGCCGAGACCGGCGCGGAGGTGCTCGCCGTCGAGCCGGTCGCCTCGATGATCCGCGAGCTGGCCGCCGCGCACCCGAGGGTGCACGCGATCAACGGCGAGGCGCACGGCCTCCCCTTCACCGCTTCCTCGGTCGACCTCATCTCGGCGGCCACCGCCTTTCACTGGTTTGCCGACGACGAGGCGATCGCCGAGTTCGCCCGCGTCCTCAAGCCCGGCGGCCTCTTCGCCCTCGTCTCCAACCGCCGCGACACCGACGACCCGCTCGGCGCCGCCCTCGAGGACGTGCTCACCAAGAGGCGGCCGGTCGACCTCAGTCGCCAGTCCTCGGCCGACCATCTCTTTGCCCGCTCCGCCCTGTTCACGCTCGCCCGCCGGGCCGACGTGCCGCACGTCCACCAGCTCTTGCCCGAGGAGGTCCTCGCCCTCGCGCTCTCGATGAGCTACATCGCCCCGACCGCCGCGGTGCGCGAGGAGGTGACCGCCGAGGTGCGCGCCTTCCTCCCCGACGAGGGACCGGTGGCGATCGGCTACCACGCCCTCGTCACCCTCTACCGCCGACTCGCCTGACTCCGACGCCGCGCCACGCGCGGGTCGCCTCGTACACTCGGCGTCACTGAGCGGGCGGAAGAGAGCGCGAAGGAGCGAGATGGCGGAGCAGTTCCCGGTCGGCACGCCCTCCTGGGTGGACGTCGTGTCGACGGACCTTCCCCGGACGCGCGCCTTCTACCTCGACCTGTTCGACTGGGACGTGCGGGAGGTCGAGGGCGGCGATGGCTACTCGTTCTTCTTGAAGGACGGGCGCCTCGTCGCCGGAGCGTCACCGGCCCCCTCGGCCGACGAGCCGAGCCTGTGGAACACCTACGTCACGGTCGCCGACGTCGAGGTGGCCGCGGCCGCTGCGCTCGCGGCCGGCGGCAGCGTCCGCTTCCCGCCGATGGACGTCGGCGAGCGGGGGCGGATGGCCGGCCTCGTCGACCCCTCGGGGGCGCCGGTCTCGGTCTGGCAGGCGGGCGTGGCGGAGGGTGCCGAGCTCGTCAACGAGCCGGGCGCCTTCTGCTGGAACGAGCTGCAGACCACCGCCACCGAGGTGGCCAAGCCCTTCTACCAGTCGCTGTTCGGCTGGGAGGAGCGGACGAGCGACTTCGGGGGGATCGCCTACACCGAGTGGCTCCGCGAGGGGCAGTCGGTCGCGGGGATGATGGCGATGCCCCCCTCGGTGCCGTCCGAGACGTCCGCCTTCTGGCTCGTCTACTTCTCGGTCGTGGACTGCGACGACGCGGTGCGGCGCGCCGAGGCGCTCGGTGCCGAGGTGCTCGTCCCCCCCTTCGCCAGCCCGGCGGGGCGCTTCTCGGTGATCCAGGATCCCGTCGGCGCGGTCCTCGCGGTGATCACCTTCGCCGAGTAGCCACCGGCCAGGGAGGTCGCGGCGCGCGCTGAGTACGCTCGCTCGCGTCTCGCGATGCGGGGAGGGGAGACCGATGGCCGAACTGGTGGGGGTGCTGTTCACGTCGCACGGGGGTTGCACCTCGATCCCCTCGAGCGGCTGGCCGGCGCTGCGCGAGGGCCGCACCTTCCGCGAGGACGTCCCCTTCGAGAGCCAGGAGGAGATGGACGCGAAGTGGGCGCGTACCGTCGCCGGCAAGCGGGCGCTGCGGGCCAAGCTCGCCGAGCTCCGCCCCGACCTCCTCGTCGTCATGGGCGACGACCAGGAGGAGTGCTTCGCCTTCGACAATCATCCGGCCCTCGCCGTCTACCTCGGCGAGCGCATGGCCGCCCGCCCGGGGCCACGCCCCGCCGACCACGACGTCCACCCCGACAAGCTGCACCCCGACGCCCCCGGCCACCCCGCTTTCGCCACCCACCTGCTGACCGGGCTGCTCGGCGCGGGCTTCGACCCCGCGTTCATGCTCGACAACCCGCGCCCCGAACGGGGGATGTCGCACGCGGTGATGCTCCCGCTCGGCTTCTTCACCGACTACGAGATCCCGACGGTGCCGGTGCTGTTGAACGCCTACTACGCGCCGCAGATCAGCGCGAAGCGCTGTGCGGAGGTGGGGCGCGCCGTGCGGCGCCTCATCGAGGAGTACCCCGAGGAGCTGCGCGTCGTGGTCATCGGCTCGGGGGGGCTGTGGCACACGCCCCGCCAGGAGCGCTCCTGGTTGAACGAGGAGTTCGACCAGCTCGGCCTCGAGTACCTCACGGCCGGGGACGTCGCGTCCTGGGTGGAGCTCTTCGACGGCTACCGCGTCTCCTCCGACGATCCGAGCCAGGACACCACGGTCGTCCGCCGCGGCGTCACCGGTCTCCCCTCGCCGACCGGCCCGCAGGGAGGAAGCCGCGAGACGCTCTGCTGGATCGCCGCGGCGGGCGTGATCGAGGGCGAGCCCTCGGTCGTCCTCGACTACATCCCGATCTACGCCTCGCCGGTCGGGAACGCCTTCGGCTACTGGAAGCCCGCGTAAGCGCGGCCGCGAGACAGGAGAGATTCCGTGCCCCTCACCCTCAGCCTCGGTTTCGCGAGCAACCCCCGCTCGCGCCCGGTCCTCGACGGACGGATCAAGCCGCAGGGCCTCGAGCTGCAGACCACCGCCGTCGGCATGTCCGAGCTCGCCTGGCGCCAGCTCGGCTTCAAGGAGTTCCAGGTCTCCGAGCTCTCGATGTCGAGCCTTTTGATCGCGCTCTCCAAGGGCGACCGCACGTGGGTCGGCCTCCCGATCTTCACCTCGCGGCGCTTCTTCCACGTCGGCGCGCTCGCCCGCGAGGACGCGGGGATCAACTCCCCGGCCGACTTCGCCGGCAAGCGCATCGGCGTCCCGGAGTACCAGCAGACGGCCGCGCTCTGGGCGCGGGGGATCCTGCAGCACGAGTTCGGCCTCGACCCCCGCGACGTGCACTGGTTCATGGAGCGCCCACCGGAGAAGAGCCACGGTGGGATGACCGGCTTCCAGCCCCCCGAGGGCGTGCGCCTGGAGTACATCCCCCGCGACACCGACATGGGGAAGATGCTGCAGTCCGGCGAGCTCGACGGAGCCCTGCACTACCTCGGGAGCAACACCAACCTCGTCGACCGGAGCACCACGCAGTTCAATCCCGGATCGACGGTGCGCCCGCTCTTCCCCGACCCCGAGGCCGAGGGGATCCGCTACTTCAAGAAGACGGGGATCTACCCGATCAACCACGGCGCGGTGGTGCGCCGTGACGTCCTCGAAGCGCACCCGTGGGTGGCGCTCAACCTCTACTCGGCCTTCCTCGCGGCGAAGGACCTCGGCACGGCCGAGTGGCGGGCCTCGCTCGAGCCGGCGCTCGCCTCGGGGACGATCGACGCGGCGACCGCCGCCGAGCTCGAGGCCGACCTCTTCCCGTACGGGGTGATCGCCAACCGGCAGACGCTCGAGACCCTCGCCGACTACTCCTTCGAGCAGGGCCTCACGGCGCGGCGGATGCAGCTCGACGAGATCTTCTACCCACCGACGCTCGAGCTGTAGGGCCCTCGGGGGCCGCGCTCAGCCCCGCCCGAGGGCGAGGTGGCCGTAGCCCTCGACCATCACCTCGCGCACCGCGTCCGGCAGCGGGCCGCCGGAGAGGGCGGCGACGTTCTCCTCGAGGTGCTCGATCTTGCCGGTCCCGATGAGCACCACGTTGACGCCCGGCTCGTGCGCCGCGAAGCGGTAGGAGGCGTCGGCCATCGAGTCCACGCCGGGCGCGGCGTCGAGGAACGAGAGGGGCTGCTCGGGGTCGACCTTGGAGGGGTCGAGCTCTCCGGCGCTGACGAGGCGGGCGACCTCGCCGCCGAGGACCTCCGGGCGGCTGAACGGGCCGCGTGCCGCTCCCATGATCTCGACGGCGACGCCCTTCTCGATCGTGCCGGGGAAGACCTCGTCGCGCGCGCTCTGGTTGAAGAGGTTGAAGCCGGTCATGATCACGTCCCAGCAGTCGTCCTCGACGGCGCGGTGCAGCATCGAGTGACGGTTGTCGAGGCTCGTGCTCTCCGAGAGGGCGAGGAAGCGCAGCTTGCCCTCGTCGCGCATCGCCTCGAGCTCGGGGACGAGCTCGTTCCGGCAGTAGTCGTAGTGCTCGAGGGACGGCCGGTGCAGGTGGTAGACGTCGACGACCTCGGTCTGGAGCTTGGTGAGCGCCGCCTCCACCGCCTCGCGCAGCTCGGCACGGGTGAGCATCACGCCGTCGGGGTGGAAGGGGGCGATCTTGGAGGAGATCACCACCTCGTCACGGTGACCGGCGAGCGCCCGTCCGACGACCTCCTCGGTCTGGTACGACTCGGCGGTGTCGAAGTAGTTGATGCCGAGGTCGATGGCGCGGTGCATGACGGCGATCGCCTGCTCCTCGCTGCCGCCGTACGACAGCCCGAGGCGGCTCGCACCCCCTGCTCCGATGCCGGCGACGCTGACGCGTAGGCCGGTCCGGCCAAAGGTTCGGTAGTCCATGTCCCGAGGTTAGGCCGCACCTCGCGGGCGCCGCCGGGTCAGGCGGTGGGGGCCTCGCCGGGCGCGGAGGCGCGTGTCACGGCGGGGAGGTCGCCCGCCTTCGCGAAGAAGGCAGCCTCCCAGGCCGAGCGCGGCGCGGAGGGGTTCGCCGGGACCGCATTAGCGGGTTCGGCCGCCACCCGCTCGGCGCGCGCGTCGGCGCGCGCCGCGGCGCGGTCCTCGGAGCGCATCCACTGGAAGTAGATCGGGATGAAGGCGGCGAGCGTCACCACCTCGGTCGAGACCCAGAGCAGCGCCCCGCCCGAGTGGGTGCTCGAGAGGCTGTACATCGAAGCCATGGGGTGGGTCATCGCGAGGATCGCGACCCCGAGGAAGGCCTCGATCGCCGAGCCGAGAAGGATGTTCAGCATCCGGGCGCCGTAGCCCATCTTCCAGTGGATGATCGGGTCGACGCCGACCATCGGCCACCAGTACAAGGTGGCGCCGACGAGGAAGACCACGTTGATCACGTCCATCAGGGCCATGTGGTTCATCGCCGTGTTGATGAGCGAGGTCAAGAAGAAGAGGATCATCACCCCGAAGTAGAGGAACCAGCTGGTGAACGGGTGGCTCAGTAGCGCGAACCACGACGAGCGGAGGACGCCGAGCCAGCGCTCCTTGGTGCGTCGGGAGGCGGTCTGCAGCAGCAGCGTCGAGGGGGCGCCGAGCGCGAGGAGGGGCGGCGCCACCACCATGAGGAGCAGGTGCTGGATCACGTGCGCCTGGAAGTAGCGCATCGTGTAGGCGGCGACCGGGGAGCCGATCGCGAGCTCGATCGCCAGCAGTCCTCCGAAGAAGGACGCCCGCCGCCCCGCCGGCCAGCGCCGCCCGCGGGTGGCGAGGAGCCAGTCGGCGCGCAGGTACCAGGTGCCGATGAGGACGAGGACGACGAGGACGGCGAGCGGGAACGGGCTCCACACCCAGTGGGTGAAGGTGTTGCCGAGCGTGAAGCGGACCGGGCTCATCCCCTGCATCTGCGCCATCCCGCCTCCCAACGCGACCTCCGAGGCAAGGTTACTGGCCCCCGTGGCGGGCGACTCCGGCGCCTCAGGCGCCGAGCGCAGGCGCTACGCCCTCGCCGAGCAGCCGCGCGCTGAGCTCCTCCCGGGCGCGCGCGACACGCGAGCGGATCGTGCCCACCGGGCACTCGGCGATCGCGGCCGCCTCGGCGTAGGAGAAGCCGAGGAGCTGGGTGAGGGCGAAGGCGCTCCGCCGATCGGCGTCGAGGGTCGCGAGCAGCTCGACGAGCTCGAGGCGCGCGCCGGGGGCGGGGGGCGGCTGCATCACCGCGGCGCGGCGCGGCGCGGCGCGGCCGCGCCGTTCGGAGAGGCGCTGCGCGCTGCGGCGGACGATGAGGAAGAGCCAGCTGCGGGCGCTGCACTCGCCGCGGAAGCTCGGGAGCGCCCGCCAGAGCGCGAGGTAGGCCTCCTGCAGCACGTCCTCGGCCTCGTCGGGGCCGACGAGGAAGCGGCAGAAGCGGCCGAGCTCGGGCCGACTGGCGGCGATGAGCTCCTCGAAGGCGCCCGCCTTCCCGGCGCGCGCCGCGCCGAGCAGCGCGCTCATCTCGTCCATCGCCACCGACCGTAACGGGCGGGCGCGCGCCCTTCCAGACGGGCGGGAACTCTCGCCGCCGCCGCCGTCTCTATCCCACCGCGACTGCCCTTCGGCGGGCCGCGAGAGGAGCGTCGCCGATGCCCGGAATGGGCACCAGCCTCAACACCCACAACCCGACGATCGTCGCCGCCTTCCAGTCGGCCCTGCTGCGCCAGGGCCTCGTCGCGATCGCGTTCCTCGCGCTCCTCGCGATCGCCTGGAACGTGCTGCGCGCCGCGGCCTACCGCCGCGCCGCCGCGCCGCACGTCGCCGGGCAGCAGGCGGTGGTCGCTCCCGAGCCCGCGGCGCGGCGGCTCCTGCGGATCGGCTTCGGCTGCCTGTGGCTCTTCGACGGGGTCCTGCAGGGTCAGGCCTCGATGCCCCTCGGCTTCGCCTCCGGCGTGATCGCCCCCGCGGGCGCGAGCTCACCGTCCTGGGTGCGCCATCTCGCCGGGGTGTCGGTGACGACCTGGAACGACCACCCCGTGACGGCCGCCGCGGCGGGGGTGTGGATCCAGGTCGGGATCGGCCTGCTGCTCCTCGTCGCGCCCCGCGGCGCGTGGTCGCGCTTCGCCGGCCTCGCGGCGATGTCCTGGGGGCTCGTGGTGTGGGCCTTCGGGGAGTCCTTCGGCGGCCTCCTCGGCGGCGGGGTGACGTGGCTCTTCGGGGCGCCGGGGGCGGCGTTCGTCTACGCCGTCGCGGGCGGGCTGGTCTGCCTGCGGGAAGGGGCGTGGACGGCGCGACTCGGCCGGCGGCTGCTCTTTGGGATGGGCCTCTTCTATCTCGCGATGGCGCTCCTGCAGGCCTGGCCGGGGCGCGGCTTCTGGCAGGGGAGCTTTCCCGGCGGCGCGCCGGGGACGCTCACCGGGATGATCCGCGACATGGCTGCGACCCCGCAGCCCGGGTGGCTGGCGCGCCTCGTCCGGGACTTCTCCGACCTCATCGGCGCGCACGGCTTCGCCGTGAACCTCGTCGCGGTAGTGCTCCTCGCGGCGGTCGGCCTTGCCTTCTGCTCGGGCCGCCGCCGCGCGCTGCGGTGGGCGACGGTCGCGAACGCCGTCCTGTGCGTCGCGGACTGGGTCCTCGTCGAGGACCTCGGCTTTCTCGGGGGTGTCGGCACCGACCCCAACACGATGCTCCCGTTCATCCTCTTGGCCACGGCGGGCCTGCTCGCGTCCCGTGGGGCGGCCGTCGCGGCGGCCGCCCCGGCGCCGGCGGCTCCTCCGCCGGGCGTTCCGTGGCGGGCGCGCCTCGCAGGGCTCCTCGATCGTCCGGCCTTCCTGCTGCGCAGCCTCGCCGCGCTCGGCGCGGTCGTGCTCCTCGCCCTCGGCGCCGTACCGATGGCGGTCGCCTCACTCAACCCGGTGGCCGACCCGATCCTCACCGAGGCGATCGACGGGGCGCCGAGCCCTGCCGACTTCCCGCTGCTGTCGTTCTCCCTACAGGACCAGCGCGGCACGACGGTGACGGCGGCGAGCCTGCGCCGCAAGGCGGTCCTGCTCACCTTCCTCGACCCCGTCTGCACCACCGACTGCCCCGTGATCGCCCAGGAACTGAAACGTGCCGACGCGATGCTCGGCGCGCTCGCCGGGCGCGTCGAGATCGTCGCCGTGGTCGCCAACCCGCTCTACCACTCGCTCGCCGCGATTCGGGCCTTCGATGCCACCGAGGGCCTCTCCTCGCTCCCCAACTGGCTCTACCTCACCGGCCCCGTGCCCGTGCTGCAGCGGCTGTGGGCGAACTACGACGTGGCGGTGGCGGTGGCGGTGGCGCCGGGCGGGGCGATGGTGCAGCACGCCGACATCGCCTATCTCATCGATCCGCACGGCCGGGTCCGGGAGATCCTGAACAGCGACCCCGGGCCAAGCAGCGCGGCGTCGGAGTCCTCGTTCTCCGGAGTCGTCGTCTCGAGCCTCGAGAAGGTGCTCCCGTGAGGGGCCGCGCGATGCGCCTCGTGGCGCTCGTCACGCTGGCGGCCGGCCTCTCCACGGCACTGCCCTGGGGGGCGGGCGCGGCCGCCGACCCGCCGGCGCCCCTCGCGGTGCCGCTCGCCGTCTCGCTCTCCGCCGGAGGGCGGAGCTGGGTGTCACTCGCGGCGAGAGCGGGCGAGACCGGGCAGGCCTTCTGGCAGCTCCTTCGCAACGACGGGAGCGGAGGGTGGAAGCTGGCGACGCCGCCGGGGGTGGCGAGCACCGGTGGGCTCGTGATCACGAGCGCCGCCGGCACCGGGCTGTTGAGCGCCTTTTTGCCGAGCCAGCAGCTGCGCTTCACCCCGCTCGCCCGCACGAGCGGGGGGGCGAGCGGCTGGTCGGGGACGATCCTCCCGAGGCTCGTCTCGCCGCTTCCCGACGCCCTCACCATCGCTGCGAGCGGGACGGCGTTCGCGCTCGTGCGCTCGCCCGCGGTGCTGGTGAGCGCCTCGGGAGCGCTCGCCAGCTGGCACCAGGTGGCGAGCCTCCCCGGGCTCGCAGCGAGCCCGGTCGCGAGGGGTTGCGCGCCCGAGGCGCTGACGGCGGTCGCGGCCCTGCCGGACGGCTCCGCACTCGTCGGCGCGGCGTGCGGCCGGCCCGGCGGCGTCGGCCTCTTCCGCTTCTCCGGCGGCGGCTGGCGGGCCTACCCGCTCGAGCTCCCGGCGGGAGTGCGCGGCGACCGCCTGCGCGTACTGCGCCTCGCGACCATCGGGAACTCCGCCGCGGCCCTCCTCCTCGCCACGAGCGTTACCCACCGCCTGCTCTTTGAGAGCGGCACCGGGGCCGCGGCGGGGCGTCCCGCCGCGGCCGTGGCGGTCCCGAGCGGTGCCCACCTCCTCTCGACCGGCCTCCTCTCCCCGGGGGGCCTGTTCGCGGTCGTGCAGGGCGCAGGTGGCGCTTTCGTGTACGGCCCGCGCGCGCTGCGCCCGCTCACGCCACCCCCCGGGACCTCGGTGCTCGCCGTGGAGCCGTCGGGCGCCGTCGAGGCCTTCGTCGCCCGCGGCGGTGAGCTCACGATCGAACGGCTGTCCGCCGGCGGATCCTGGCAGGTCGTGCAGCGGCTGCGGGTGCCGCTCGAGACGTCCCCCTCGCCATGAGCCGTTCGTCGCGCCGCGAGCCTGCCTGTGCCCTTGTGCGCGAGGCGCTGTCGGCGCTGCGTGACCGGGAGGCACCGCCGATCCCCGCTGAGCTGGCCGAGGAGCACCTCGTCCGTTGCGAGGGGTGTCGAGCGTTCGTCGCCCGCCTCGACGTCCTCGACGCCCTGGTCGCTCCGGCGGTGCGCCCGTTGCACGGCCTCGAGGAGCCCGTCGTGGCCGCGCCCGGCCGGCGCGACCGCCCGCGTCAGCTCGGTCGCTGGGCGGCGGCGTTCCTGCCGCTGGCCTTCGCCGGGGGCGCCTTCGCCTCGGGACTGGCAGCGCCGGCGGCGACGCGCCCCACCCGTCCGGCGACGCCCTGCACCGTCGGCCTCGCGGCAGCGCACGTCGCGGGCCGCTCCGCGGCCGCGACCCTCAGCCGATCGGGCCGTAGGTGACGCAAAGGCCTGCGGCCTCGATGAGCAATAGCGCGAGGACGAGGCCGGCGATGACCCTCCTCCGCCAGCCGCCGCGGTAGCGGGCGATCGGTGGCGGCATGTACCAACCGGGGAGGAGCCCCTCGCCGGAGGAGCGGCCCTCGTAGAGGGTGACGGCGGGGGCGAACTCGAGCTCGTCGAGGGGGCGCCCGAGCGCGAGCGCCTCGAGCTCGACGTCGCTCGGGAGCTCGCCGTCGGGGGCGGTCCAGAAGGGCGACCCGCTCTCGCTGCAGCCAGCGCTCACCCCGCCGACGTTAGCGGCCCCTCAGTGTGCTCAGCTCTCAGCGCCCCGCTTCGGTGAGGCCGTAGCGGTCGCGTCCAAGGGCGCGCACGCGACCGTCGGCGATCGTCGCCCGCAGCGCCGCTCGCAGGCGCCCCGGCCCCCAGTAGCGGCCGCCGCTCACCGCCGCGAGCTCGTTGAAGGAGAGCGCGCCGCCGGCGTCGCGCAGCGCTGCGAGCACCTTGTCGACCTCCGCCGGGCGGTAGGGGTTGTCCCGCGGGTACAGCGAGCGTTGCGGCCGCGGTGCCCACGCCGTCGGCGAGACGGTCCCCCGTGTCGCCGGTGCGCGCGACGGGGCCCCGGTCCCCCCGCCGTCGGCGCCGACCGCGCTGAGCGGTGAGGCGATGTCCTCGAGGCTCTTCTGTTCGGCGTCGACGCCGAGGATGATCTCGACGAGGCCGGCGGCGAACATCAGGACTCCGCCGACCACGTAGCCGATCGCCACCTCGCTGGCCTTGTTCGAGGCGATGAGCGCCCCGAACAGCACCGGGCCGATGATGCCGCCGATCCCCGTGCCGACCGCGTAGAAGAAGGCGATCGCGAGCGCCCGCGTCTCCATCGGGAAGATCTCGCTCACCGTCAGGTAGGCGGCGCTCGCCCCCGCCGAGGCGAAGAAGAAGATCACGACCCAGGCGATGGTCTGGGTGAGGGCGGTGAGGTCTCCGGCGGCGAAGAGCCAGGCGGTCACGCCGAGCATCGCCCCCGAGAGCATGTAGGTGGAGGCGATCATCGCTCGCCTGCCGACGGTGTCGAAGAGGCGCCCGAGGAGCAGCGGGCCGAGGAAGTTCCCCACCGCGAACGAGATCAGGTAGTAGCCGACGCTGTCGTTCGAGACCTTGAAGAAGGTGGTGAGGACGAGCGCGTAGGTGAAGAAGACGGCGTTGTAGAGGAAGGCCTGTCCGACGAAGAGCGAGACGCCGAGGACCGAGCGCCGGGGGTAGCGCAGGAAGAGCGTCTTGCCGACTTCGAGCACGCCGACGTCCTCACGGGGCTTCAGCGTCATCTCCTCGTCCGGCTCGTCGAGGCGGACGCCGGTCGACGCGGTGACCTGGGCTTCGATGTCGCTGACGGTCTTTTCGGCCTCGTCCTGCTTGCCGTGGGTGAGGAGCCAGCGGGGGCTCTCCGGGAGCTGGCGGCGGACGATCAGGATCGCGATCCCGAGCACTGCTCCGAGGCCGAAGCAGGTGCGCCAGCCGATGTCGGTGGCGAGGAAGTTGGGGTCGAGGAGGATGAGCGTCGCTGCCGCCCCCGCCGCCGTGCCGACCCAGTACGAGCCGTTGATGACGAGGTCGACGGTGCCGCGGACGCGCGCCGGGATGAGCTCGTCGATCGCCGAGTTGATCGCGGCGTATTCGCCGCCGATCCCCATTCCCGTGAAGAACCGGAAGGCGAAGAACATCCAGGCGTTCACCGAGGTCGCGGTGAGCAGCGTGGCGATGAGGTAGAGGGCGAGGGTGACGAGGAAGAGGCGCTTGCGGCCGAGCTTGTCGGTGAGGTGGCCGAAGAGCAGCGCCCCGAGGCACGCCCCTCCGACGTAGAAGCCCGCCGCGTCACCGACCTGCGCGGTGGTGATCGCGATGTGGCTGCCCGCCCTGGTGATCGTGCTGCCGACGGCGCCGACGATCGTCACCTCGAGGCCGTCGAGGATCCAGACCGTGCCGAGGCCGATCACCACCATCCAGTGCCACTTCGACCAGGGGAGGCGGTCGAGGCGAGCGGGGATGCGCGTCCGGATCTCCCCGCCCTCGTCGGCGCCGTGCCTCGGAGCGACGTCCAATGCGCTCATCGCCTTCCGCCTCCCGTCGTCAGCACGCCCGTGGGCCGATGGCTCGCTGCCTACCCGAGATGGAATTCCGACAAACGGCGTGGTTACGGGACGCGCCATCCGGCGTTGCGGATATGTGCCCGGAATTACGGCACCGCCGCCCTCGGCGTCGGAATGTCGACAGCCGGCGCGGGTGCCGGATACGCCATCCCACATTGTGCATTTCCGCTCAGAACGACGGCCTGGGGTCGCCTCGCGAGGGAAATGCCGACAAATTGCTGGCTACGTGCCATGCAATCCCATCTTGCTGATTGTTTGATCGGCGCACGAACTGCATCTGAGATGATGGTCTCTCGCTTTGCAAAAACATGGGACTCGTTAGAAGCCCGCAAAAGGGGGTAGATGGCGCTCGCTGTCAAGGCGTGAGGGAGAACCGCGAAGTGAAAATTCTAGTTCAGCGCGGCCAAATGGCCCGCAGATGTGTACAAGGTTTTGTGGCTCTGAGCTGTGCCGTTGGCATGGTGACGGTCGCCGAAACCGTCGCCAGCGCGCACGGGAACTACGTGCAGGGCGTCGTATCGTGCGCCAGCCCTCTCGGCTCCGGGTACAAGACCGCATGGACCGTGTCAAATGACTGGAGCGAGAGCGAAAACGCCACCGTCACCGCCGCAACAGGGGGTGTGTCGAGTGTCAGCCCGACCTCTTTCACCATCGCTCAGCAGGGAAATGGGTCAAATCAAGCCGCGCAGGTGCCCTACGAGACCGCCACACTGAACCAGACCCTCCCGGCCGGCAGCAGCGGTACCGATTCCCTTACGGTGAACGGCAAATGGAGCGACGGCACCACGAACTCGGTCTCCGGCTCGGTGATGCTGCCGAGCAACTGCGTGGCGCCCACCGGCCCGACCGGGTCGGGCACGCCCCCCGCCCCGAGCTCGGCGCCCGCCCCGAGCACCCCGAGCACCCCGTCGAGCAACTCGTCGACGCCCGCTCCGAGCACTGCCCCCGCAGTGACCCCGAGCCCCACCCCGCCCACGGTGGCCCCTACCGTCGGCCTCACGCTCGTGAAGACCGAGCGGGTGAACAACTCGGGCGCCTTCGTGCGCGGCCCGGTGCGGGCGAGGGTCGGTGACGACCTCATGTACCAGATGGTGGTCACGAACACGGGGAACACCTCGCTCACCGTGACCCTGAGCGACCGCCGCTGTGACGCCGGGACCCTCTCGCCTTCGGACCCGGTGGTTGTCGCGGCCGGCCAGTCGGCGAGCTTCACCTGCTCGCACGTGCTGCTCTCGGTGCCGACCGGAAAGATGTTCCGCAACCTCGCCACGGCGACCGGCACGAGCCCCCAGGGTCTCACCGCCGGCCCCGTGAGGAGCGAGGTCAGGGCCGACGTGCGGGTGCCCCAGCTGCGGGCGAAGGCCCTCACCCCGGCCAAGCCGGCGAAGCCCGTGCTCAAGGCAGCGAGCTTCACCGGCTGATGCGGAACCTCCTGCCCTTCGGACGGCGCGGCCGGCCCGCCACCACCTGCCGGTCGCCCGTCCGGAGGGTCCGCCAGGTGCTGCTGGTCTCGTGCGTCCTGGCCCTCAGTGCACCACTCGCAGCGGGCGCGGCGATTCCAGAGCGCGGCGCCGTTGCCCAGGCCCCCGTCCGCACGCTCGCCTCTCCGCAGGCCGTCGCCAGCGCCAGGGGGACGATCGTCTCGCTTTACGCCTCCCCGACCTCCCGCACGCCGTACCGGGTCCTCTCGGCCCCGGCGGGCGGTCAGCCGCTCGTCTTCCTGGTGTCGGAGCTCTCCCTGGCGCCGTCGTGGGTCCGGGTCTACCTGCCGCTGCGCCCCAACGGGAGCCAGGCGTGGATCCATGGCAGCGCGGTGCAGCTCGCCTCGGACAACTACCTCGTGGAGGCGAACCTCACCCGGCACCGGCTCTACGTCTTCTCGGGGAGCCGGCCGATCGTCTCCGCGCCGGTCGGCGTCGGTCGTTCCGTGCTTCCGACCCCGACCGGCGTCTACTACCTGGTCGGGCTCTTGAAGCAGCCCGATCCTCACGGCGAGTACGGCCCGTACGCCTTCGGCCTCTCCGCCTACTCCGACGTGCTCCAGAGCTTCGGAGGAGGCCCCGGCGAGATCGGACTGCACGGCACGGACGTGCCGAGCTCGGTGGGCGGCTCGCTCAGCCACGGCTGTCTGCGCCTCTCCAATTCGATGATCACCGAGCTCGCCCGGATACTGCCGCTCGGCACTCCCGTGGTGATTTCCCGGTGATCTCGCGCGGTTCCAGATCGCGTCACAGAATTGTCACAGAACTGATGGCGGGTCCCGCTGCCGGCGGCTGGAACCCCCGCTGACCTGGGAAAAAAAGAAGTTGGTTCTCGAAGTTTAGGAACTGGAGGGGCGGGTATAGAGGCTCCTGAGGGCTGATGTCCTTGCTTTGGCACGCCCCAGTGGCAAAAATTTTGGCGTGCCAAGCCGACTTCGGACCGCCCTCGCGGCGGCTGCGGCGGTGGTCGCGCTGGGGATTGCCAGCGCTCCCGCATCCGCCATCTCGACCTCTTCGACGACAGCGCTCTCCGCGAGGCTCGTTGTCGCTCGGATCAACGCCCTTCGTCACAAGTTCGGCCTGCCGCTCGGCCAGCTGACGAAGTCCTACAGCGCCGAGGTGCTGCAGGGCGTCCGCGACAACAACGACCCGCCCTTCGCGCCGGTCGCCGCCGGCGTCGTCGGTGAGGAGAGCGTGTGGGGACTGCTGCCGACGTCGGCGACGGGCCCGACTGCATCCCTCCCCATCGTCTCGGCGTGGGTCTTCCACGACGGCTGGCAGGGCTCCGCGGCGGCAACGTGGAACCTCGACTGCACCTCGCCGAGCGCGCCCGGCTGCAACGGCCACCGGAGGGCCGTGCTGAGCACCCCGCCGGTTCCGGGCGCGAAGCTCTTCATCGACGCCACCACGCTCGGATCGAGCACATCGGGCGGCCCGGGAGTGGCGCTCGCCGCGCTCCTGGTGTGGAAACTGCCAGCCTGATCCCGGCCGCCGCACCCCGCTTCTCACCGCCTCCCTCTTCCTCTCTCTGGTGCCGCGCTCCCCGCGGCTGACGCCTGCCCACCCGGGCTGAGGCAGCCCCGGACTACCTTCCTCGCTGTTCCGCCGTCGGTCTGCCGTCCCGGAGCCTCGCCCACGGGGCCTCGTCAGTGCAGATGACGGCGCGGCCCGCACTTCTCGGCCTGCGCCGCTTCCCCTTGGGAGGTCCGGCAGGTGCCCCGTTCCACGACCGATCCGAGCTCGCGCATCCCCGAGCTCCTCCACGACCTCGCCACGGGCGTAGAGCAGCTCACCTCGTCAGCCGAGTGGCGGCGCTATCTCGAGTTCCAGAGCCGCTTCCACCGCTACAGCTACGCGAACGCGCTGCTCATCGCGGCGCAGTTCCCCGAGGCCACGCAGGTCGCCGGCTACGCCACCTGGCGCCGACTGCACCGCGTCGTGCGGCGGGGCGAGCAGGCGATCTGGATCCTCGCCCCGATCCGGCGTCGCAGCGCCGAGTCTCCCGACGGGGAGCCGGTCGAGCGGGTGCACGGCTTTCGCGCCGTCGCCGTCTTCGACC
>DATLTN010000002.1 GCA_035533595.1 Acidimicrobiales bacterium | reverse complement strand
GTTCGGCGCCGCCGGCGCCACCGGTGCCACGGGTGCGACCGGCGCCCAGGGCCCGACCGGACCGCAGGGCCCGACGGGTGCCACCGGCGCCACCGGCGCTCAGGGCGCCAAGGGCAACATCGGCCTTCAGGGCAACACGGGTGCGACCGGCGCCACCGGGGTCGGCGCTACCGGCGCCACGGGCGCTTCCGGCACCACCGGCCCGCAGGGCCCGATCGGACCGCAGGGCCCAGCCGGCGCAAGCGGGGCCGTCGGTTCCACTGGTGCTCAGGGCAACAAGGGCAACGTCGGCCTGCAGGGCAACACGGGTGCGACCGGCGCTGCCGGTCCTACGGGTGCAGCCGGCCCGACAGGCGGAAAGGGCAACGTCGGCCTGCAGGGCAACACAGGTGCGACCGGCGCCACCGGGGTTGGCGCGACCGGCGCCACCGGGTTGGGTGCCACCGGTGCCACAGGCCCGACGGGAACGATCGGCATCGGCACCTTGGTCGGCGCCACGCAATACGGCACGACTGGCGGCGCCACCTATGCGCTGTCCACCGGCCTGAACACGCTGGACTCGACCAACCTCTCGATGAGCCTCACCGTTCCTTCGACCGGACGGGTGCTCGTGAATGCCGACCTCACCATCTCGGTCTCGACGCTCGTGAGCCTCTCCGGCCCGGTTGAAGTCTCGTGTGGGCTGGTCAAGCACGGGACGTCGACTCAGGTCGGCTTCACGGAGCTCTTGGACACGGTCTCCCAGCCCTCGCTGACCTTCGAGGCGCGCCGCACCGCGAGCTTCCTCCTCACGGGCCTGACCCCCGGGACCCTCCAGCTCGACCTCGCTTGTGGCGTGAACGCGACCTCCGGCCTCTCGAGCGGCCAGGTGATCGCGAGCGCGCCCACCGGTGGACCGACCGGCAACGGGCAGACCGCCGCCGGGCCGGTGGTCATCACCGCCTACGCGGACTGAGCAGGCTCGGGCAACCAAACGGCTGCTCGCAGGGCCTGGCAGGACGGCCAACTGTTGCGATCGGGCATCTCGAGGCGCGCGCGGGGAACGCACCGGGTCCGATGGCGCTCCTGACGTCTCGGCCGCCACGCCGGGCGGGCCGCGCTACCGAGCCGCGCGCCTCCTCCGCCAGCGAGGGAGGACGACGAGCGCGACGAGGGTCACGCCAGCGAGGCTGAAGTACTGCGGGTAGTCACCGGGCGCCGCGTACGTGAACGAGACACGGTGCCGGCCGGCGCCCACGGGCACGGCGACGAGGGCCGGTGCGACCATCTCGGTGGGGACCTGAGCGCCGTCAACCCTTGCCACCCAGCCCGGGTCGAAGGAGGCGGAGAAGACGACGACCGCCGGGCGGATCGCATCGACGGTCCCGGTGATCCTCCCCTCCTCGAGGTTCGGCTCCGAGTTCAGCACGCGCCCGGCGTCGCCGGAGGGCACCGCCCCTGACACGGTCGTCGGCGCGACAGGGGTGGCGCCGTAGGCGATCACCGGATAGGGACCGTGGAGGGGCTGCGTCGAACGGACGAAGTCGGCGGTGTTCTCGCCGATGTTCGCCCGGTTCGCGGCGATCGACCCCTGCGTGTCGACGACACGGAGGTAGCCGACTCCGACCACCTCCCACAGGGCGTAGGGGCCCTCGGTCGCGACGTGCCTCGCCGAGGGGCTCGGCTGCCGGCCCAACGGGAGGATCAGGTAGCGGACGCCGAAGAGCGGGTAGTCGCCGGGGTCGTACTCGTCGAAGTAGGCCTCGGGGTCGGTCATGAGCGACGCGGTGCGGAGGGTGTAGCCGACGATGTCGACGTCGAAGTTGGCCAGGTACTTGAACACCGGGACCTCGCCGACGGCGAAGTTCGGCCCCCAGCTGTCGTTGGGCATCCCCGCGAAGAAGCGGCCGGGACCGAGGGCGAGCGCCTGCGCGACGAGCGTGCCGACCTCCCCACCCTCGGAGGCGTCGGCGGCGATCTGCTGGCGAATGGCGGCCCCGTCCCGGCTGTCGCTCGCGAAGAGCGCGCTCCACGAGGGGGCGAGGACGGTGAGCGCCAGCGCGACGGTGGCGAGGGCGAAGACGGCGCGGCCCTCCCGTCGGGCGAGGAAGGCGGCCGGCGTGCGGGCCAGCCGATTGCGTAACCCCGCCACGGCCGCCGTGATCGCCACCCCGGAGAGGTAGATGCCGCTCAGCTGGACGCCCATCAGAAACCGGCGGAGGAAGAGGTCGCGGCTGCCGGGGAGCACGTCGATGAGCGGCCCGAGCGTCGGCCGCCCGAAGAAGAGGACGAGGCAGGTGACGAAGAGCAGCGCGAGCAGGCGCGTCGTCTCGTCGGCCCTCCACCTGCGGATCGCGACCAGCAGGCCGCCGCCGACGAGGACCGTGAGGACTGGGAGGAAGTGGCCCGAGTCGAAGAGGCTGCCGTCGAACAGCCAGATGAGCACCTGGCGGGCGCCGTAGGAGTCGGCGCTCGCGGTCCCCTGGAGGAACTCGTTCACCGACGCGTAGCCGCTGAACTGCTCGAGCGGCACGATCAGCCATGCGCAGGAGAGGGCTGCGCCGATCCCGATCACGAGCACTCGCCGGAGGCGGCTGCGGAACTCCCCCGGCCGGCAGAGCAAGAGGAGGAGGAGCGGCGCAGCGGTGAGGTAGCCGGACAAGAAGTGGCTAGCGATGGTGAGGCTGGCGAACAGCACGGCGACCGCGTAGCCACGACCGGTGCGGACGGCGCGCGCCGAAAAGCCCCAGGAGAGCGGGAGCATCCACATTCCGAACAGCTGCGCCCAGACGCCGTAGCCGACCCAGAGGTAGCTGATCTGTTCGTAGCCGACGTTCGTCACGCTCGTGAGGAGCGGGGAGACGAGCGCCGCCGCGGCCGCCTGCCAGCGGGTGAGGCCGAGCAGGCGGGCCGAGAGGTAGATGCAGATCGGCCACAGCGAGAGCAGCAGGTAGAGCAGCAGGCTGAAGGCGTGGTCGGGGCCGATCACGAGACCGAGAAGGCCCGCCACCATGGCGCCGAGGCTTTGGTAGTGGAGGAAGAGGGGCGAGCCGAGGCCGAGGTAGGGGAACCAGCCGTCGAGGGGGAAGTGGCCCCGGTCGAACTGCAGCGTCGCGTAGCGGACCATCTGCTCGTGGAAGGAGCTGTCGTTCAACGTCGAGACGACAGAGGCTTCCTGGTGCAAGACGACGAGGTTGACGGCGACGACCGCTGCGACGAGGGCGAGCGGGCCGAGGCGGGCGGGGTCGGCTCGCCTCCGCCCGCCTGCACGGTACGAGGGCGCGGCAGCCGTCGGGGTCGCCGCGAGCCCCGCGGTCATCGCGCGGTCGGGGGGCGGGCGGACGGCCCGAGCGTCGCGGCGAAGTCGAGCTCCCCGAAGGCGACCGGGGAGGGCGACAGTCGCGCCAGCTCGGAGATCGGCACCGGATCCGCGATCGCGAGCAGGCTGTCGGCGCGAAAGCCCGGCCGCAGGCCCGCCGCCTCGAGCAGGTGCAGGAGGTGGTAGGTGGTCGCGCAGGGCAGGGGCACGGTGGCGACGTGCCGGCCGCGGGCCGCGGCGATGCGCCGCACGAGCGAGGTAAGGGTGAGCGGGCTGGCGTGCGCGGCGAAGACCGGACCCTCCGGCACCACCCCTGTGGTGGCGAGCGCGAGCACCACCGCCGAGAGCGTCCGGTCGTCGCTCAAGAAGATGCGCGAGACGCGCCGCGCCGTCGGCACCGGGAGCGCCGGCAGGCGCCCGACCGCGCCTGCGATGGTGCCGAACAGCCCGCCGAGAGTCGGCCCGTAGACGAGCCCGGGGCGGAGCGAGCAGCCGCCGCGCAATGCCACGAGCTCCTCGAGCGCGAGCTTCGCCGCCCCGTAGCGGGAGCGGCAGCCGTGGTGCGCCGAGAGCGACGAGATGTGCACGATGCGGGCGCCCTCCGACGCGGCGGCGTCGAGGAGGGGCAGCGCCCCCTCGACGTTGCGGGTGCGGACCTCGTCGTCGCGGGCAGCGAAGTCCCACGCGGCGTGCACGACCACCGAGACCCCCCGCAGCGACGCGGCAGGGAAGGGCTCGCCGAGCGAGAAGGGCGGGCCGTCCACGCCGGCGCGCGAGAGCGGCAGCACCTCGTGGCCCTCGCCGCGCAGGTGGTCGACGATCTGTCCTCCGAGGTAACCGGAGGCGCCGGTGACGGCGATCCTCACGAGCCCGCCGTCTCGGTCGCGATGCGGTGGGCGTTCGCCATGATCGAGAGGGTGATCGGCCCTCCCGGGATGGTCGGGAAGCAGGCGGCGTCGACGACGTGGACGCGCTCGCAACCGGAGGGCCGGCCGACGAGATCCGACTCGCGGCTCGTCGGAGCAGCGCTCATCGGCACCGAGCTCCCGTAGTGGTAGCCGGCGCCCGGCAGTGCGATCTCCGCGGCGGGGGTGAGGGGGAGCATCCCGAGAGGCGTGAAGTCGTGCAGCAGCTTCTTCTTCAGCCGGGCGACCGCGGCGAGGGCGCGGGTGCGGTCCCCTGCCTCGAGGACGAATCCCTCGCCCTCGAGGCGTGAGGTGATGCGGGTCGAGTCGTCGCTGTGCAGGAAGGCGATCGCAAAGACGAGCTGACGCGTCCCCCGCTCGAGGAGCGGTCCGAGCATCCGCGCGAGGCCCGGTCGCAGGTCACGGACCCGTGCGGGGAGGTCGGCGCTGTAGCCGTAGAGGGAGAGGTGGACCGTCCGCGGGGAGACGGCGGGGCTGTCGAGCAGGCAGAAGGCCTGCGCGAGGGCGTAGCGATCGTCGCCGCGCCGTGGGGCTGGGGTGCCCGCCCAAAGCAGTGGCAGGTAGAGCGTCTGGCTGTCGAGGAGCTCGACGGCCTCGGGGAGAATGCCCGAGCGCTGGAGGATGAAGGTGCTGGAGAGCGCACCCGCCGCGAGGTAGACGCGCCCCGCGACCAGCTCCGAAGGCTCGCCGGAGGCGGCGTCGCGCAGGCCCAGCCGCACCTCGCCACCGGCCTCGGAGAGCCGTTCGACGAGCACCCCGGGGCGGTACTCGATCGCCCCCGAACTGGCCAGCGAGTCGATGCTCTGGCTGGCGCTGTAGATGTGGCCGTACGGGCAGCCCTCGAGGCAGCGGCCGCAGTACACGCAGCCGGAGGCGGGGGCCGGGCGACCGGGGCGCACGGCGAGGCGGGCGGCGCCGACCGTCCAGCCACGCGCGCCGAGCTTCCGATGACGGCGCAGGCGCGAGAGGAGGCGTTCCCCCTCGTCCGAGCGCACGAGGGCGCCGTCGGGCTCCCGGAAGAGGGGATGGCCCGCCGCCAGCTCGTCGTGCTCGGCGGAGAGGGGCATCAGCGCGCCGGCCGCGGCGTAGTGAGGGGCGAGCTCCTCCCAGCCGATCGGCCAGTCGGCGAGGTCCGCCTCCCCGTAGGCGAGGAGCCCGGCCCCCCAGACATTGCTCAGCCCACCCGCCGCGTAGGAGGGGTGGGCGCCCACCCCGATCGCGCGCGGCGCCTGGCCGGGATCCGCGTAGGGGAACTCGGAGCCGAAGAGGCGCTTCTGGCCGAGACCGGCCCCGCGGTCCTTCACGTAGGAGAAGACCTCGAGGTCGTCCGGGCTCCAGTCCTCCGGCGGGGCCATCGCGAGGCGGCGCCGCTTCGCCTCCCGGTCATCTTCCAGCCGCAGGCCCGGCTCGACGACGAGCACGGCGGCCCCCCTCGCGCTGAGGGCGGCGGCCGCCGCCGCTGCAGCGGGGCCCCCGCCGACGACGACGTAGCGCCGCGCGGTCACGAGGCGCGCGCCCGCGCCTCGGAGACGCGGCGCCGGAGACGACTGGCCAACCGGCCGAGGTGAGCGCCGAAGAGGACCGCGAGGAGCGCCAGGAGGTCGAGCGCGAAGAGGAGGTTGTAGTGGGGGTAGCCGTGGTACACGAAGTTGACGAGGTGCGTGCCGGGGGCGACCTCGACCCCCACGAAGGCCGGGGCGATCATCTCGGTGGCTGTGGGGACGCCGTCGACGGTCACCTGCCAGCCCGGGTCGTAGGAGGCCTTCAGCAGGACGACGGCGTCGCGGTTGGCGGTCACCGTCGCCGTGAACGCGCCGGAGTCGAGGGAGTCGACACTGCTCAGCACCGAGCCGGGAGATCCCACCGGGTTGCCGCTGGAGAAGGTGGGGGCCGCCGCGGGGCTCCCGCTGAACGCGACGGTCGGGTAGATCCCCTGGCCGGCGAGGGTGGACCGGAGGAAGCCGACGGTCTGCGCGCCGAGGTCGTTCGCGTTCGCCGAGAGCTCCCCCTCGGTGTCGACGACCTGGACGTAGCCGTGGGAGGCGACGGACCAGAGGACGTACTGTCCTTGCTGCTCGACGCGGCGCGCGGTGACCGGCGGCGCCATCCCCGCCGGCAGGATGAGGAAGCGAATGCCGAAGGCGTCGTAGTCGGCGAGGTTGGCCTCCTGGAAGTCCGCCTCCGGGTCGTTCATCAGCGCCGACGTGCGGAGCGAGAAGCCCACCGCGTCGACGCCGACGTCGGCGAGGTAGATGCACGTCTCGATCTGGCCGACGCGGAAGGTCTGCTCCCACGAGTCGGCGAGCAGACCCCCGAAGATGCGGCCACCACCGAGCGAGCGGGTCGTCGCGATGAGGGAATTCACCTGCGCGCCCTCGGTGGTGTCGAGCGCCCGCTGCGCCGCGATCGAGGCGGCGTTCGCCTGGTCGCGGCTGAGGAGCTGGCTCCACGCCGGGGCGAGCGCGCCGATCACGACCGCGGCGGCGAGCACCGGCTGCCACCAGCGCCGCGGTCGCGCCCCGCTCTCGGTTTCGCGCCGCGCCGCGAGGCGTTGCCAGAGCGACAGCGCGACCTGGCCGATCGAGACAGCGCCCATCCCCGCGAGGAGCATCCCCGCGAGGTGGACGCCCATCACGTAGCGGTGGAGCAGGAGCGTGCTGTTGCCGGGGAGCCGGTCGATCACGAAGCCGAGGGTCGGACGACCGAAGAAGAGGGCGAGGCTGAGCAGCCAGACCCCGACGACGGCGCGCGCCGCCTCGTCGCGACGCCAGCGGGCGATCGCGGAGACGAGACCCACTCCCACGAGGATCGTCACGACCGGGAAGCGGCCGTTGTCGTAGAGGCGGCCGCTGACGAGCCACCCGAGCACGGTGCGGGCCCCGAAGGAGTCGTTCCAGAAGGTGCCGACCTGGAACTCGTTGCCCGCGTTCCAGGTGCTGTAGTGCTCGAGGGGGAGCCACACGTACAAGGTGAGGGCCGCCGCCGCGCCACCGACGACCGCTGCCCACCAGGCGCGCCGGAGGATCCGGGTCGGCCGGATGAGCACGAAGACGACGAGCGAGAGGCCCGCGAGGTAGGCAGTGAGGAAGTGGAAGGCGATCGTCGCGCCGAGGAGGACGACGGCGAGGGCGCGGAACTCGCGGCGGCTGATCGCCCGGTAGCTCGCCCCCCAGGCGAGGGGGAGCACCCAGATCCCCCAGAGCTGGGTCCACATCCCCGACCCGAGCCAGTCGTAGCTCTGCTGCTCGACCCCGTAGCTGCGGGCGCTCACGAAGAGGAGCGCGGTCGCCGAGGCGATCGCCGACGCGTACCGCCCGAGGCCGAAGAGGCGGCCGGACCAGAAGACCGAGAGCGGCAGCAACGCGAAGAGCAGCCACTGCACGATGCCGAACGCGCTGGCAACGCCGATCAGCCTCGCGAGGAGCGCGGTGAGCACCGCGGGGGTGCTCTGGTAGTGGAGGAAGAAGGGCGAGCCGGTGGCGAGGTCGGGGAACCAGCTCCCGAAGGGCAGGTGACCAGCGGCGATGTCCTTCGCCGCGGTCGCGACCGTGAGCAGGTGGACCGACGCGTCGTTCGGGAAGGCGACCTGCAGGCGCTCCGGCTCGAGCGCAATGAGGCCGTAGAGCACCGCTCCGAGGACGAGCAGCAGGTGGCCGTGGCGCGACCACCACGGCGCGCCCGGGAGCGGCTCGTCGGCGGCGAAGGCCCGGCCAAGCGGGCCGAGGCGTTGGTGGAGGCTCCTCGGCCGCGGGACTCGGGGCAAAGGCTCCGACAGGGGTGGTTCGGCCTCGCGGGCGTCGAGCGCTGCCGACTCCTCCGCGCGGCCCCCGGCAGGGGCGGCGATGACGTCGCCGCCGCTCCAGGGGCTCCTCCTCATCGCGACGGCCCCATCGTCAGGTCGGCTCGCCGAGCCAGGTGCCGCGACTGACCCCGATCATGCTGAGGAAGAACGAGGCGAAGCCGATCTGGACGCCGAGGACGAGCCACATCGCGAAGAAGATCACGGCGCGGTCGTCCTGCAGCACCCCGAAGCCCTTCTTCGCCCACTCGACGTACTCGGTGATGCCGCCGCCCAGACCGACGGCGATGAGGAGCCCCGCCACGGCGAGCCCCTGCTCGAGGCGGAGCGACTTGAAGAAGCGGCCGAGCGAGCGGGCGCGCCGTGGCTCCGCGTAGCTCACGACGCGGGCGAAGAGGCCGATGCTGAGGATCTGGAAGCCGAGGGAGGCGAGCACCAGGCCGAAGAGCTCGGCGCGAGTGTCGAGCGGCACCCCCCCGAGGTGCTGCGGGCCGACGAACAGCCAGCTCACGATCGCTACTCCGACCGCGAACAGCAGCGCGCCCGGGGCGATGAACAGGTAATTGGGTGCGCACATCAACAAAAAGCTGAGGTGCCGCCAGCCGTCCGGGATCGTCCGCAGGTGGGGCGGCCGGTCCCGGGCATCGGCGCGCACCGTGATCGGCACCTCGCCGATGCGCAGGTGCTGACGGACGGCCTTCACGACCATCTCGGGGCAGAGCTCGAAGCCGGTCGTGCGGGTGTCCATCTTCTGGAACGAGGAGCGGGTGAAGGCGCGCATCCCGCACTGTGCGTCGTGCACCCTCGGGTGGAAGAGCAGCCGCAACAGGCCCGAGAGCATCGGGTTGCCGATGTAGCGGTGGCTCCAGCTCATCGCCCCCGGGGCGATCACGCCGCCGAAGCGGTTGCCCACCACGAGGTCGAAGCCCTCGTCGAGCTTCTCGACGAAGCGGCCGAGCTCGCGGAAGTCGTGCTGGCCGTCGGCGTCGCCGGCGACGATCTGCTCGCCGTCGGCCGCCGCGACGCCACCGCGCAGCGCGCTGCCGTAGCCCTTGGCGCTCACCTGCACGACGCGCGCCCCGTGCTCGGTGGCGAGGCCCACCGAGCGGTCCGTCGAGCCGTTGTCGGCGACGACGACCTCGCCCTTCGCGCCGAGCGCCGCCAGCCCCTCGAGGGCCTCGTCGACGCAGCCCGCGATCGACCGCTCCTCGTTGAGGCAGGGGATCACGACCGAGATCCGGAGCCCGCCCGCCTCCCCTTCGCCGAGCGCCGCGGGCTCCGTCGCCGGCGGCTGCGAGAGTTCAGTTGTCGTCAACGGACCACCCTGGGTCTAGGTCGCGCAGCAGTTCTACCGCGCCGCTGGCCACGCGGGAACCCCTAGGTAGGCCCGGAAATCCCGCTCGCTGGTGACTTCGTCGTCGCCTTGTTCGCCCCGGCCCCTCCGGTCGTGGTCGGCGAGGCGAGGGCCGGCAGCGCCTTTTGGACCGCCTTCTTCAGGGCGGCGGGGACGTTGGAGATGAAGGCCGGCTGGTAGTGCACCGCCAGCGCGAACTGCTGGATCGCCGAGGCCTTGTGGCCGAGCGTCTGGTACACGTAGCCGAGGTTGAGGTGGGCGCTCGCGTTGCCCGGCTGGATCGCGATCACCTGCAGGTAGAGGTTCTCGGCCTCCTGTGGCGACGAGGGCGAGACGGCCGTCCCGAGGTTGTAGAGCGCCGGCACGTAGTTCGGGTTCAGCGCGAGCGAGCTGCGGTAGTCATTGATCGCCGCCGTGGTCGAGTGGCTCAGCTGCTCGCAGAGGCCCCGGTTGTAGTACGCGTACTGGTCGTCGACCTTGTTGGTCGGGTCGTTCTTCAGGATCGAGTTGAAGTCGGAGACCGCCGCGCTGCAGTCGTTGGCCTTCACCGCCGCGATGCCCGCCTGCAGGAGCGTGTTCGCCTGGGTGGTCGGGTTCGTTCCGCCGCTGCAGGCTGCGGCCGCGAGCGCCAGCCCACCGAGCGCGACCGAGACGGCGACCCTCCGCATCCGGTTGCTCCGTCGTGCGATGACGCCGTCGGTGACCAATGCACCCACTCCTTTGAGACTTCGTTGCCTGTCCGAGCAAGATAATCGGCAAATCCTCGCCTGAGGTTGACCCGGCGCGCCGAGAGCGGCGGGTGCGGCAACGGGGCGCTGCGCTCAGGCGCTGGCGTCGAGGTGCAGCACTGCCTGCGCGGCAGCCAGACGGGCGATCGGCACCCGGTAGGGGGAGCAGCTCACGTAGTCCACGCCGGCGCGGGCGAAGACCTCGATCGAGGCCGGGTCGCCACCGTGCTCGCCGCAGACCCCGAGCCTTAGCGCGGGGTTGGTGGCGCGCCCGTCGGCTGCGGCCCGCCGGACGAGCTCGCCGACGCCGTTGACGTCGACGGTCTCGAATGGGTTCGCCGGGAGGAGGCCGAGCGTGAGATAGCGCGACATCAGCCGTGCCTCGATGTCGTCGCGGCTGAAGCCGAAGGTGAGCTGGGTGAGGTCGTTGGTGCCGAAGGAGAAGAAGTCCGCCTCCTCGGCGATCTCGTCGGCGCGGATCGCGGCGCGCGGCGTCTCGATCATCGTGCCGATGAGCACCGCGGGGGCGGGGTGGCCCTCCTCGGCGGCGACGGCGTCGATCGCCTCGCGCACCCACGAGCGCGCCAGGGCGAGCTCCTCGCGGGTCACGATGAGCGGGATCATCACCTCGACGAGCGGGTGCCCGCCCGCCGCGGCGCGTGCGGTCGCCGCCTCGAGGAGTGCCCGCACCTGCATCGCGTAGAGGCCGGGCTTCAAGACCCCGAGGCGCACCCCGCGGGTGCCGATCATCGGGTTCACCTCCCGCCAGCTCTTCGCCGCCGCGAAGAGCCGCTCCTCCTCCTCGGTGAGGCCCTCGCGCGCCTGCTTCACGGCGAGGGACTCGACGTCGGGGAGGAACTCGTGCAGCGGCGGGTCGAGCAGGCGCACCGTCACCGGCAGGCCGTCCATCGCCTCGAGGATCGTCATGAAGTCGTCGCGCTGCGCGAGGCGCAGCTCCTCGAGCGCGGCACGCTCCTCCTCGTCGTTGTCGGCGAGGATCATCCGCCGCACGATCGGCAGGCGGTCGTCGGCGAGGAACATGTGCTCGGTGCGGCACAGCCCGATCCCTTCGGCACCGAGCGAGCGGGCGTTCTCGGCGTCGGGGCCGTTGTCGGCGTTGGCCCGCACGCCGAGGCGGCCGAGGCGGATGAAGTCGGCCCACTCGAGGATCGTCTGCAGCTCCGCGGGCGGCTCCGCGCTCGCCAGCTCGAGGGCGCCGCGCACAACGTTGCCGGTGCCGCCGTCGATCGAGATCACCTCTCCCTCGAGGAGCTCCACGTCGCCGACGCGCACGGAGGAGGGTCCGACCTGCAGCGCCTCGGCACCGACGACGGCCGGCTTCCCCCAGCCGCGGGCGACGACGGCGGCGTGGCTGACGAGGCCGCCGCGGGCCGTGAGGATCCCCTGTGCAGCGAGCATGCCTTCGACGTCCTCGGGGGAGGTCTCGGCGCGCACGAGGATCACCGCCCGGCCCTCCTTCGCGGCGGCGATCGCCGCCGCTGCCGAGAAGACGACCTCGCCGACGGCGGCGCCGGGGGAAGCGCCGAGGCCCTTGGTGAGGAGGGGGAGGGAGTGCGCACCGAACTGCGGGTGGAGGACCGAGTCGACGTGGTCGCCGGTGATGCGCGCCACCGCCTCGGCGCGGCTGAGCGAGATCACCGGGTCGTCCACCATCTCGACCGCCATCCGCAGCGCGGCCCGCCCGGTGCGCTTGCCGGTGCGGGTCTGCAGCATCCAGAGCTTGCCCTGCTCGATCGTGAACTCGGTGTCACACATGTCGCGGTAGTGCGCCTCGAGGCGGTCGAAGATCGCCATCAGCTCCCCGTGGATGGCGGGCATCTTGTCTGCCAGGGCGGCGAGCGGCTCGGTGGCGCGGATGCCGGCGACCACGTCCTCCCCCTGGGCGTTGGTGAGGAAGTCGCCGTAGGGGACGTTCTCGCCGGTCGCCGGGTCGCGGGTGAAGCCGACGCCGGTGCCGGAGTCGTCGTCGCGGTTCCCGAAGACCATCGCCTGCACGTTGACCGCGGTGCCGAGGTCGTGGGAGATGTGCTCCCGCAGGCGGTAGGTGACCGCCCGCGGGCCGTTCCAGGAGGCGAAGACGGCCTCGATCGCGCCGCGCAGCTGGTCGGCGGGGGCAGAGGGGAAGGGGCTCCCGGTGTGGCGCTCGACGATCGCCTTGTAGGTGGTGACGAGCGCGGCGAGCTCGGCGGCCGGGACCTGGGAGTCGGTGGTCGCGCCGACGCGCGCCTTGGCCTCCTCGAGCGCCTCGTCGAACTCCTCGCCGGGGAGGGCGAGGACGATGCGGGCGTACATCTGCACGAAGCGGCGGTAGGAGTCGTAGGCGAAGCGCTCGTCGTTGGTCTGCTGCGCGAGGCCGCGCACCGAGTCGTCATTGAGGCCGAGGTTGAGGACGGTGTCCATCATCCCCGGCATGGAGATCTCCGCACCGGAGCGGACCGAGACGAGCAGCGGGTCCTTTGGGTCGCCGAGGCGGCGCCCCATCTGCTCCTCGAGGAGGCGGAGGTGGCCGTCGACCTCCTCGCTCAGGGTCTCGGGCCAGCCCGCCTTCATGTACTCACGGCAGGCGTCGGTCGAGATCGTGAAGCCGTGGGGGACGGGGAGGCCGAGCACCGAGGTCATCTCGGCGAGGTTCGCCCCCTTGCCGCCGAGCAGCGCCCGCAACTCTCGGGGCGCTCGCTCGTGGCGGTGCTCGAAGTCGTAGACGTAGCCCATGCTCTCACCCACCCGTGACTGCCGAACGGCTCTCCGGCCGGCTGCGATCCTGCGGCGAGGACAGGCTAGTGAACCCCGCCCGGCGCGACATCTCCGGCGGGCGCGCCCCCGCCCCCCTCGCCCGTGACCGCGGGCGCCGCGGTAGGCCGCCCGGCGCGCCCGGTGAGCAGGCCGTCGACGGCGAAGGCGAGCGTCATCCAGAGCCCGACCCGTACCGAGACGGCGAGGACCATCGAGAGCCGGTCGAGCTCCCCCTCGCCCCCTCCCAGCCAGACGAAGTAGCCCTGCGGTATCGCCGAGAGCGCGACGGTGCCGGGCAGCCACCTCCTGCGGTCCGCCCCGTGCCGGCGCCGGGCGAGCGCCACCGCGGCGGCCGTGAGCCCGGCGAGGGTGAGGACGTCGCCCGCCTGGCCCTGCTGGAAGACGAGCTCCTCGACGACGGTCGGGAGGACCTGACGGTGGCGCCCCCAGTTGGCGTTCGGCGAGAGCATCGACACCGTCGGCTCGGGCTGGGTCGTCGGGTACGGCGTCGTCGGCGCGTAGTGCAGGGAGGAGAGCTCCCCGGTGAAGGCGGGGAGGGGGTCCCACAGCAGGTAGCCGGGGTGGGTGAAGGCGAAGCGGAGATAGGTGCTCGTGCCGCTCGTCGTCAGCCAGCTGAAGAAGATCGGGTCGTTCTGCAGCGCGGTCCCGTAGGGGCCGCCGGCCGCCGCCGCGACCGTCGCGTCGTAGGGCATGCCGTGGGCCACGAACCACGAGGTCCAGCCCGGATTGGGGAGGATCCGGTCCTGGATGGTGTCCGAGACGTTGCCCACCGAGACGTTCTGGGTGGGGTCGCGGCCGACGATCGCGAGGCCGAGCACGCACCCCAGGCAGAGAGCGCCGGCGATCCCGAAGGCGAGGAGCCTGCGCCGGCGGAGCGCGACGCCGAGGGCGACCGCGGTGACGAGCAGGCCGAGGATGACGTGCGCCTGGCGGGCGAAGATCCACGCCGTCGTGACGACGAGTGCGGGGAGCGCGAGGCGCCAGCTCGGGGCGAGGGAGTAGCGGAACCAGTAGGCCACCAGCAGCACGGTGAGCGAGAGGGCGATCGACTCCGAGAGGATCACCGAGTTCCACAGCACGATCGGGCCGACGACCCCGAGCGCGAGGAGCACGAGGCGGAGCGCCAGCGCGACGCGCCGGTCCTCGACGGCGGTGGCGGCGATGCGGGCGACGGTCCACCAGGCAAAGGCGGCGAGCACGACCTGAAAGGCGACGCGCTGCGCGTCGCTCCCGAAGACGTTGTAGAGGAGGGGGATCGTCGGGAGCATCTTCGAGTTCCCGGTGAAGCTCAGCTGCAGGTAGGTGGCGCTGTCGGGGTAGCGCGGGGTGACGAGCCCGGCGACCGCGAGCGCCTGCACGGCGAGGTAGCCGGCAAAGGGCGTGAGCCGGGAGAGCAACGCCCGCGGCTCCGCGGAGCTCCGCCGCGCGCGGAGCGGTACCGGGGCCAGCGCGCGCCCGCCGGGCCCGCCGCCAGGCGCCGTGGCCCCGCCGACGGCGCCTGGCGCAGCTGTCTCCGCATCCGTCGGGTCCACGCCGCTCCTCCCTGGCCAGCCCGCCCGTCACACTACGAGGGGCGCGCCCCATGGCAGGGGCGAGGGCGCGCCCGGCGGGCGGGGCTTAGATTCGGCGGGCCGCCCCCTTCCGGCGGCGGCGTGAGAAGGAGGCCGATCGTGGCGCAAGCAAACGGCGGGGGCCCTACGGGACTCCCTCTCTCCGGGGTCCTCGTCCTCGAGGTCGGGAGCCACATCGCCGGCCCGTTCTGCTGCACCCAGCTTGCCGACCTCGGCGCCGACGTGATCAAGATCGAGGCGCCGGGGGCCGGCGACTCGATGCGCGGCCACGCCCCCTTCGTGAACGGAGAGGCGGGGGTGTTCCTGCGCGTCGGCCGCAACAAGCGCTCGATCGCCCTCGACCTGCGCCAGCAGGCGGGCAAGGAGGCCTTCCTCCGCCTCGTCGACCGTGCCGACGTCGTCGTCGAGAACCTCCGCCCGGGAAACATGGACCGCCTCGGCCTCGGCTGGTCGGTGCTCTCGGTCCGCAACCCGCGCCTCGTGTACACGGCGGTCTCGGGCTGGGGGCGCAGCGGCCCCTACGCAGACGACGGTGGGCTCGACATCATGGCGCAGGCGATGAGCGGGATCATGTCGATCACCGGCCCCGAGGGGGGCGACCCCGCCAAGGCGGGGATCCCCGTGTGCGACCTCGCCTGCGCCCTCTACGGCGCCCTCGCCACGCTCGCCGCGCTGCGGGCGCGCGATGCGAGCGGCGAAGGCCAGCTCGTCGACGTGAGCCTCTTCGAGTCGGGCGTCTCTCTCACCGTCTGGGAGGCGGCGCGGTACTTCAGCACCGGCGAGGTGCCGCACGCGCTCGGTTCGGCCCACCAGAGCGGCGCTCCCTACCAGGCGTTTCGCGCCGCCGACGGTTACCTCACCGCGGGCGCGCCGAACCAGGGGCTCTTCGAGCGGCTCTGCAAGGCCCTCGGCCTCGAGGGGCTGATCGACGATGAGCGCTTCGCGAACAACGCGGCGCGCTTCAAGAACCGCCCCGCCCTCGTGGCGGCGATCGAGGAGGTGACGGCCCCGCTGCCGCGCGCCGAGGTGCTCGCCACGCTCTCCGCGGCGGGGGTGCCCTGCAGCGCGCTGCAGCACTACGACGAGGTCGCGGCCGACCCGCAGCTCGCGGCGCGCGGCTTTTTCAAGGAGACGGAACACCCGAGCGCGGGGGCCGTCCGCCAGCTCGGCAACCCGATGTACTTCAGCGAACAGGCGCTGCCGATGCGCCTCCCGAGCCCGCGCCTCGGTGAGCACTCCGCCGAGGTGCTCGCCTCCCTCGGCTACTCCCCGACCGAGTTCGCCGAGCTGCTCGAGGCGGGGGTGGTGGCCGAGGCCGGCGCCGAGGTGCCGCGCGCCGCGCACTGAGGGCGCGTCGCGCCGTGCGCTGCGAGCGGGCTGATCCGGGACGCGGGCTGCGAGGTTGGCAGCCCCAACGGGATTCGAACCCGTGTCTCCACCTTGAGAGGGTGGTGTCCTAGGCCTCTAGACGATGGGGCCCCGGAACGCCGGCGGGCGCCGAAGCGCCAGCACGGTACTGCGAATTCACGCCCCCCCGGACACAGGGGGGCGTACTCGCTCGGGGGGGAGGACTCGAACCCCCAATAACAGGGCCAGAACCTGTCGTGTTGCCGATTACACCACCCCCGAATGGGTGTCCGGCGATCCTAACAGCACCGTCCGCGGCGGTCCGGTGTCAGTTGGCGGCCCAGACGGCGTGCTCGGGGCCGATGAGGTGGCCGGCGGCGACGCCGCTCGCCTCGCGGGCGAGCGGGCCGAGCTCGGTGAGGAAGAGCTTCTTCGTCCCCGGCACGATCGAGGCGCTGGCGTGCAGTCCGGCCGCCGCAGCGGCGTTGAGGGCCCACCGCGCGTCCACCGCGTCGGTGACGATGACGATCGGCTGCCCCTTGCCGAGCAGCTGGGCGACCGCGGAGAACTCGTTGGCGTTCGAGGTGGCGACCTCGGCGAGGCTCGACGGCCCGCCGTTCACGCCTTCGGCCCGCAGCCAGTCGCCGGCGACACTCGGCACGCCGGGGCTCGCCCCGCTCGGACCGGGGCCGGCGACGACGAGCAGGGGGGCGGTGTGGGCGCGCGCGAGGGTGAGCGCGGCCTGCAGGCGGCCGAGGAGGTCGGGGCCCGGCGCGGTCCCGACGACCGAACTCCCCGTCACGACGATCGCCTTGGCTCCCGCCGGCGGCGTGCCTTCGGACTCGGCGTGCACGACGCCGACGGCGGAGACGACGACGAAGACGACGGCGGCGAAGACGAGGAGCGAGACGAGCTTGAAGGCCCATTTGATGGGCTTCAGGAAGAAGAACATCAGGTGCGGGCGCGCGCGAGGCGCTCGAGGGTGCGCTCGCGCCCGAGGACCTCGAGGGACTCGAAGAGCGGGAGGCCGACGGTGCGCCCCATCGTCGCCACCCGCACGGGTGCCTGGGTGCGGGCGAGCTTGCGCCCGAGGGACTCGCCGATTCCTTCGATCACCTCGCGGATCGCGGGCGCGTTCCACTCCGCGGTGGCGAGGCCCTCCCGCGCGAGGCCGAGGATCTGGCCCGCTCCCTCGTCGCCGGCGATCGCCTTGGCGACGGCCTCAGGGTCGGGGGTGAACGGCTCGGCGAAGAGGAACTCGACGTACTCGGGGACCTCGGCGAGGACGCCGATGCGCGCCTGCACGAGGGGCGCGACCGTGCGGAACACCGCGGGGTCGAAGGCCGCGGGCGTCCAGCGCGCCCGCTCGCCCTCGGTGAAGGGGAGGGCGAGCTCGACGAAGCGCTCGAGGCCGAGGGCGCGCAGGTAGAGGCCGTTGAAGTGCAGGAGACGCTTCTCATCGAAGAAGGCCGGCGACTTGCTCACGTCCTCGAGGCGGAAGGCGCCGACGAGCTCCTCCAGGCTGAACAGCTCTCGCTCGTCCCCCGGCCCCCAGCCGACGAGCGCGAGGTAGTTCACCATCGCCTCGGGGAGGTAGCCCATCTCCCGGTAGTCCTCGACGGCGACCCGGTCGCGGCGCTTGGAGAGCTTCTGGCGCCGCTCGTTCACGAGCACCGGGAGGTGGGCGAAGGCGGGGAGGTGCGGGGCGCCGAGCGCCTCGTAGAGGAGCAGTGCCTTCGGCGTCGTCGGAAGGTGCTCCTCGCCGCGGATCACGTGCGTGATGGCCATCGCCATGTCGTCGACGACCGACGCGAGCACGAACAGCGGGTCGCCGTTCGACTTCACGATGATGAAGTCCTCGATCGTCGCGTTGGCGAACTCGACCTCGCCGCGCACGAGGTCGTGCACCACGGTGGTGCCGCTCTCGGGGACCCGGAAGCGCAACGCCCTGCCGGGCCCGGCGACAAGGCCGCGCTCGCGGCAGTGTCCGTCGTAGCCGGGCACGGGTTTGTTCCGGGTGCGCGCCTGCACCTCCTCCGAGGAGCACTCGCAGTAATAGAGATGGCCACCGGCGAGCAGCCGCGCGATCGCGGCCTCGTAGCCCTCGCGCCGCTCGGACTGACGGTGGGGGCCCTCGTCCCAGCTGAGGCCGAGCCACTGCAGCGCGTTCAGGATCCCGTCGGTCCAGGCGGGGTCGCTCCGCTCGCGGTCGGTGTCCTCGATGCGCAGCACGAAGGTGCCCCCGTGCTGGCGGGCGAAGAGCCAGTTGTACAGGGCGGTCCTCGCGCCGCCGACGTGGAAGTAGCCGGTCGGGGAGGGCGCGAAGCGGACCCGCGGCCCCGTCGGGGCTGCGGTCACCCCTCGGTGATGCTGATGGCTTCGGTCGGGCAGCGGCGGACGGCCTCCTCGAGGCCGGCCCGCAGCTCCTCGCCGGGCTCTTCGTTCAAGACGTAGAGGTAGCCGTCATCGCGCACCTCGAAGACCTCCGGCAGGACCTCCATGCACACTGCATTGCTCTTGCAGCGGTCGAAATCCACCTCTGCGTGCACCCGGGCCTCCTCGCCTCGCCGTGGCGGCAGCATAGCGACCGGGCCCCCGGGCGGACGGCGCTTCGATAGGGTGCCGGGCGGTGCGGAGACGTCGGGTGATCGCGCTCCTCCTCGTGGCCGTCCTCCTCGCCGGTGGCGGCGCGCTCGCGCTCGCGGCGGGCGGCTTCTTCCACTCCAAGGCGCCCCTCACGCCGGCCGAGATCGCCGCCCAGCGGGAGCGGCGCCTCCTCGCCGCGGAGCGCCGCGACGCCCAGCGGGCGCTCGCGCTCGTTGCGGCGACGCTGCCCACCCGGCCGGGCGCGCCCGAGCCGCCGATCCCCGGCACGCTCTTCGTGCGGCCGCTCGCCAGCCACCAGGTGGTGGGCTTCGTCCCCTACTGGACCCTCCCCGAGCTCACCCCCGCCGACGACGCCGACGCGACGGTGCTCTGCTTCTACGGCGTCTCGGTGACCGCGTCGGGCTCCCTCGACCAGTCAGGACCGGAGTGGGGCAACGCCGCCGCGGCGCTCGCCTCCCCTGCCTTTGACGCCTTCGTGCAGGCGGCCCACGCCGCGGGCACGCGCGTCCTTCTCACCCTCGCCAGCGCCGACGACAAGGTGATCGCCGGCCTCACCGCCGATCCGGCGGCGACCGCCGCGAAGGTCGCCCCCGCGCTCGAGGCGATCGTGCGCGCGCACGGCCTCGACGGGGTGAACCTCGACGTCGAGGGGAGCCGGGCCGGCGACCGGGAGGGCTACGTCGCCTTCGCGAGGGCGCTCACACGGGCGCTGCGCGCCGCGGACCCGGGCGGCGAGCTGATGCTCGACACCTACGCCGGGTCGGCCGGCAACCGCGACTTCTTCGACGTACGGCGCCTCGCTCCGCTCGTCGACTCGCTGTTCGTCGAGGGTTACGACATGCAGGCCGCACACCTCGCGGCGGCGACTGCCCCGCTCGCGACGAACAGCCTCGGCTACTCCGAGGCCCAGAGCCTCATCCAGTACACCCACATCGTGCCCGCGAGGGAGCTGATCCTCGGCCTCCCCTTCTACGGCTACGACTTCACCACCCGCACCCTCGGCAGCAAGGCACGACTGGCGGCGGCGAGCCCGGTCGCGGTCACCTACCACGCGGTGCTCGGCGTCGGCCGTCCCGCCGGCTGGGACCCCGTCGCGGCCACGCCGTACGCGTCGTTCAAGGAGGGCGCGGTGAACCACGAGACCTTCTACGACGACCCGCTCTCGCTCGCCGCGAAGAGCGCGCTGGCGGCGGAGTTCCACCTGCTCGGCGTGGGTGCGTGGGCCTTCGGGATGGAGGGTGGGGATGCGGCGATGCTCGCCGCGCTCACCGGCGACGCGACGGCGACGAAGCTCCCGCTCGCCCCGCCTGCGCCCTAGCTCTCGGCGGCAGCCGCCTTCGCGGCGTTGGCGTGGCGCATCAGGCGGGACTTGCGACGCGCCGCCTGGTTCGGGTGGATGACGCCCTTGGTGGCCGCCTTGTCGATCCGCTTGGCCGCCGCCTGCACGAGCTCGCCGACGTCCTCGGCGGCCGCCTCGATGGCGCCGAGCGCGTTCTTGGTGCGGGTGCGCAGCTCGGAGCGCACGGCCTTGTTCCGCTCGCGCCGCACCTCGTTCTGACGGTTCCGCTTGATCTGACTCTTGATATTCGCCATCGATCCCTCTTCGCTTCCGGCCGGGGCAGGTTAGCAGTCGTGGTCCGCGCCCTCTCCCGCCGGCGGGGCGGTGGTTCCGGGGATGGCACGATGGTCCCGTGGTCGACCCGGCAAAGATCCGAAACTTCTCGATCATCAGCCACATCGACCACGGGAAGTCCACACTCTCGGACCGCATCCTCGAGCTCACCGGCGCCGTCGATCCCCGCGAGATGCGCGAGCAGTACCTCGACTCGATGGACATCGAGCGCGAGCGGGGGATCACGATCAAGGCGCAGAACGTCCGCGTCGCCTGGCGAGAGCACATCCTTCACCTCATCGACACCCCGGGCCACGTCGACTTCGGCTACGAGGTGAGCCGTAGCCTCGCCGCCTGCGAGGGGGTGGTCCTCCTCGTCGACGCCTCGCAGGGGATCGAGGCGCAGACCCTCGCGAACTGCTACCTCGCCCTCGAGCACGATCTCGAGATCGTCGCCGCGCTGAACAAGATCGACCTGCCGGCCGCCGACCCGGAGCGCTACGCGGCCGAGATCGAGGCGGTCCTCGGCCTGGACGCCAAGCAGATCCTGCGCATCTCGGCGAAGACCGGCGAGGGGGTCGGCGAGCTGCTCGACGCGGTCATCGAGCGCATCCCGCCACCGCAGGCCGACGCCGAGGCGCCGCTGCGCGCCCTCATCTTCGACTCCTACTACGACCAGTACCGCGGCGTCGTGAGCGCGATCCGCGTCGTCGACGGGACGTTGCGGGCGGGCTCACGGGTGCGCTTCGCCCAGGCGGGGGCGGTGCACGACGTCGAGGAGGTCGGCGTGCGCACCCCCGCCGAGCTCCCCGTCGAGGCGCTCGCGGCAGGCGAGGTCGGCTATCTCGTCGCGGGGGTGAAGAACGTCGGCGAGGCGCGCGTCGGCGAGACCGTGACCGACGCGGCGCGCCCGGCGACCGAGCCCCTCCCGGGCTACCTGCACCCCAAGCCGATGGTCTTCTGCGGCCTGTACCCCGTCGACGGCGACGAGTTCCGCGAGCTGCGCGAGTCGCTCGAGAAGCTGCAGCTCAACGACGCGAGCATCACCTACCAGCCGGAGACCTCGACGGCGCTCGGCTTCGGCTTTCGCTGCGGCTTCCTCGGCCTGTTGCACATGGACATCGTGCGCGAGCGCCTCGAGCGGGAGTTCGACCTCTCCCTCATCGCGACCGCCCCCTCGGTCGGCTACGTCGCCCACCTCACCAACGGCGAGGTGCTGGTGATCGACAACCCCTCGGCGATGCCCGCCCCGCAGTACATCGACTTCGTCGAGGAGCCGATGCTGCGGGTGACGATCGTCACGCCCGTCGAGTACACGGGCACGGTCCTCGAGCTCTGCCAGGCGCGCCGGGGGCGCCAGGAGCGCTTCCAGTACCTCTCCGCGAAGCGGGTGGAGATCGTCTACCTCCTCCCCCTCTCGGAGATGGTCGTCGACTTCTTCGACCAGCTGAAGGGTCGCTCGCGGGGCTACGCGAGCCTCGACTACGAGCCCGCCGGCCTCGAGCAGGCCAACCTCGTGCGCGTCGACATCCTCCTCAACCAGGTCGCGGTCGACGCCTTCTCGGCGATCGTCCACCGCCAGCGCGCCGAGGAGTACGGCCGGAAGATGGCCCACAAGCTGCGCGAGCTCATCCCCCGCCAGCTCTTCGACGTGCCGATCCAGGCGGCGATCTCGGGGCGGATCATCGCCCGCGAGACGGTGAAGGCCAAGCGCAAGGACGTCCTCGCCAAGTGCTACGGCGGCGACATCACGCGCAAGCGCAAGCTGCTCGAGAAGCAGAAGGAAGGGAAGAAGCGCATGAAGTCGATCGGGCGCGTCGAGATCCCCCAGGAGGCCTTCGTCTCGGCGCTGCGCCTCGAAGAGTGAGCGACCCCGTCGCCGAGGCCCTCGCGGCCCTCGCCGACCCGATCACCGCGCCGCTGCGCCGCCACCTCTCGGCCGCGGTGCGCCGCGCCCTCGGTGCCTCGCCGGGCGAGCTCGACGAGTACCGCGAGCCGGCCGGCGACGCCGGCCTGTTCGGCCCCGACTCGATCGCCTGGCGGGTGCACGCGGATCTCCCGGCGATGCTCATCGGCGGCCTCTCCGCGCTCCTCCACCAGACGCTGCACCCGCTCGCGATGGCCGGCGTGGCCGCCCACTCGCGTTTCCGGGAGGACCCCTACGGGCGCCTGCAGCGCACGGCGCGCTTCATCGCCGGCACGACTTTCGGTGCGACGCCCTTCGCGGAGCGCCTCGTGGGCGAGGTGCGGGCGGTGCACGAGCGGGTGCGCGGCACCGCCCCGGACGGCCGCCGTTACTCGGCGGGCGACCCGGCGCTGCTCACCTTCGTGCACAGCACCGAGGTGTGGGCCTTCCTCCGCTCCTACCAGCGCCACTCGCCGCGCCCGCTCGTGCGCGCCGAGAAGGACCGCTACCTCGCCGAGGTGGCCGTGATCGGTGAGCGCCTCGGCGCCGAGCGGGTGCCGCGCGACGTCGCCGCGGTGCGCGACTACTTCCGCGCCGTCGCGCCCGAGCTCGCCTTCGCTGCGGAGGCCGAGGAGACCGTCCGCTTCCTCCTCCACCCACGCGCCGCGACGGTCGGCGAGGCGGCCGGCTACCGGGTGCTGCTCGCCGCCGCCGTCGCGCTCCTCCCCCCCGAGGCGCGTCGCCAGCTGCGTTTCTCGCCGCTGCGCGGCCTGCTCACCCCGGCCAGCACCGTCGCGGCGAACGTCGTCGCGCACAGCCTGCGCTGGTCGGTCGGCCCCTCCGCGGTGGCGGCGATCGCCCGCGCCCGCGTCGCCGCCCCGGCGTCGCATCAGCACTCGGTACTATGAAGTGCCAACGACCGCTGCGGTGGAGGGCGGACATCTGACGGAGCGGACCGCTCCCGGAGGCCAGCCGATGCTCGATGCGAGGAAGTCCACGATTCTTCGCAAGGTCGTGGCCGAGCACATCGAGACGGGCCAGCCCGTCGGCTCGGCCCACCTCGTGCGGGACGCGGCGATCGACGTCTCCCCGGCGACGGTGCGCGCCGACATGGCGGCGCTCGAGCGCGACGGCTACCTCACCCACCCGCACACGAGCGCCGGGCGGATCCCGACCGACAAGGGCTACCGCTTCTTCGTCGACCAGCTCTCCCCGACAGGCCCCCTCGACGCGCGCCGCGAGGAGCAGGTCCAGGCCTTCTTCGCCCGCGCCCACCACGAGCTCGAGCAGATGCTGCGCGATACCTCGCGGCTGCTGTCGACGCTCACCGACTCGGCGGCGGTCGTCGTCGCGCCGTCGCACGAGGTGCTCACGGTGCGCAGCGCGCTCCTCACCCGCCTCGGCGAGCGCGCCGCGCTGCTGCTCGTCGTGCTCTCGAACGGGGCCGTCGAGAAGCACATGCTCGAGCTCGCGGCGGGCCTCGCCGACGACGAGGTCGACCTCGCCAACAACTGCCTGCGCGAGGCGCTCACCGGCCAGCGGTTCGGCTCGCTGCGCCCGAGCGGCGGTTGCGGGCAGCAGGCCGTCGACGAGCTCGTGGCCGGCTGCTTCACGCTGCTCACCGAGGCGGCGCCGGCGGCACAGGGTGCCGAGGTGTACGTCGGCGGGACGGCGCGCATGGCCGAGCAGTTCGGCGCCGTCGACACCGTGCGCGAGGTCCTCGCGATCCTCGAGCAGTCCTTCGTCGTCGTCTCGCTGCTCTCCGAGGCCGTCTCGCACGGCCAGTCCGTATCGATCGGCACCGAGAACGGGATGGAGTCCCTCGCCGAGTGCTCGCTCGTCGTCGCCCCCTACGAGGTCGGCGACGAGGTGGTGGGCACGATCGGGGTCCTCGGCCCGACGCGCATGAACTACTCGCAGGCGCTCGCCGCCGTGGCGGTCGTCGGGGAGCGCCTCTCCCGCCAGCTCACGAGCGGCTGAGATGGCGACCGACTACTACGAGCTGCTCGGCGTCGCCCGCAACGCCTCTGAGGAGGAGCTGAAGCGCGCCTACCGCCAGCTCGCGCGCGAGCTCCACCCCGACGCGAACGGCGGCGACCCCGCCTCTGAGGCGCGCTTCAAGGAGGTGACGTTCGCCTACGAGACGCTGCGCGACCCCGAGCGCCGACGCCGCTACGACATGTTCGGCCCAGAGGGCGCCCGCGGCGCCGGCGCCGGTGACGTCTTCGGCGGTGGCGGCCTCGGCGACCTCTTCGAGGCCTTCTTCGGCGGCTCCGGCTTCTCCCAGCAACGGCGGGGCGCCGCCCCGACCGGGGAGGACCTCGAGGTGGCGGTCGAGCTCTCCTTCGAGGAGGCGGTGTTCGGGGTGACCCGGCCGGTGAGCTTCCGCGGTGTGGTCACCTGCGCGACCTGCGCGGGGAGCGGCGCGGCGGCGGGGACGAGCCCGATCACCTGCCTCGAGTGCGCCGGCCTCGGTCAGGTCCGCCGCGTCCGACAGTCGATACTCGGCCAGGTCGTGACGACCACGACCTGCCCGCGCTGCCGGGGCTTCGGCCAGGTCGTCGAGACGCCCTGCCCAGACTGCCGCGGCGAGGGGCGCCACCTCGACGACCGCTCGCTCGAGGTCGAGGTGCCGCCCGGCGTCGACGACGGCGTCACCCTGCAGGTCGCCGGCGGCGGCGCGCCGGCGCCGCGTGGTGGTGCCGCCGGCGACCTCTTCGTGCGCATCCGCGTCCGGCCGCACGAGCGCTTCGAGCGCTCGGGGAGCGACCTCGTGACGACGGTGCACCTCGCGATGACCCAGGCGGCGCTCGGCGTCGAGCTCGACGTCGAGACGCTCGACGGCACCGAGCACGTCACGGTCCCGGCGGGGACCGAGTCGGGGCGGATCCTCCGCCTGCGCGGTCACGGCGTCCCGCACGTGCGCGGCCGCGGGCGGGGCGACCTGCACGTCCGCCTGCTGGTCGACACCCCGGGCGCGCTCAGCAAAGAGCAGGAGCAGCTGCTGCGCGAGTTCGCGCAGCTCCGCGAGGAGCCCGTCGCCGCCCCCGAGGAGGGGCTCTTCTCGCGGTTGCGGTCGAGCCTCGGTTGATCCCGGCGCTGCGCGAGGCGGCGGCGCTCGTCTACACCGACGACCTCGACGAGCCCGCGCTCTCGCCCGCCGACGAGCACCACCTCGCCGACGTGCTGCGCCTGCGCGACGGCGAGCGCGTCGTCGCCGCCGACGGCCGCGGCGGCTACCGCCTCTGCAGCGTGGCGCGCCTCGCGTCGGGGCGGCGCGCCGAGGTGGTGCTGCGCGCCGCTGGCGAGCGGGCCGCACAGCCGGCGCCCTCGCCGCGCCTCACGGTCGCCTTCGCGCTGCAAAAGGGCGACCGCGCCGACTGGACGGTGCAGAAGCTCACCGAGCTCGGCGTGGACGCGATCCTCCCGCTGCTCTCCGAGCGCACCGTCGTCCGCCTGGACGGCGCCGAGCGCCCCCGCCGCGGTGAGCGGCTGCGCAAGGTCGCCCGCGAGGCGGGCGCGCAGAGCCGCCGCCTGCACCTCCCCGAGGTCGCCGACCCGCAGCCCTTCGACGAGCTCGTCGCGGCCCTCGGCAGCGCGGCGCGTCTCGCCGAGCCCGCCGCCGCCGGAGGCCTCGAGGGCTGCGACACGGTGCTCGTCGGCCCGGAGGGCGGGTGGTCGGCCGCCGAGCTCGGCTGCGGCCTGGCGACCGTCGGTCTCGGCGAGACGGTGCTGCGCGCCGAGACCGCGGCGATCGTCTCCGGCACGCTCCTCGCCGCGGCGCGTGCCGGCCTCGTCGCCCCAATCGGCGGGGAAGTGGTCCGGCCCCGGGTGCGGTGAGGTAGTTTTTCGGCCAGCTGTCCGCTGCACCGCACGAATGAGGGACACCACGACCGACACCGACGAGCTATCCGGCACCTATGCGACGGTGGTCGGGGCACGACTGCGGGCGGTCAGACGCCAGAAGCGGCTGTCCCTGCAGGCGGTGGCCGCCGCCTCCGGCCAGGAGTTCAAGGCCTCGGTCCTCGGTGCCTACGAGCGGGGCGAGCGGGCGATCTCGGTGCCCCGCCTGCAGCGCCTCGCGCGCCTCTACGACGTCCCCGTAGAACAACTCCTCCCCGAGGCGGTGAGCGACGGCGCGGGTCTCGGGACGACGCGTGACACCTCCGGTGGCGGCCGGGTGAGCATCGACCTCGGCGCCGTGAAGGAGGCGAGCGGCGATCTCGCCGCCGCGCTGCAGCGCTTCGTGACGACGATCCAGGTCGAGCGCCAGGACTTCAACGGCCAGGTGCTGACGATCAGGAGCGACGACCTGCGCGTCATCGGGGCGACCTTCGGCATGGGGGTCGACGAGACGGTGCGCACCCTCGAGTCGCTGGGCCTGCTCTACGCCCCCTGACGTCGGACCGCCCTTCGGCCTCGGCGCCTACGTGCACGTGCCGTTCTGCGTGCGTCGCTGCGACTACTGCGCCTTCGTGACCTGGGAGGGGCGGGAGTCCCTCGCCGAGGCCTACGTCGAGGCCGTCGTCACCGAGATCACGCGGGCGCGCCGCGCCGGTCACCTCGAGGGGCTGGAGACGGTCTTCATCGGCGGCGGCACCCCTTCACTGCTCGGCGCCGCCCCCCTCTGCCGGCTGCTCGACGCGCTCGGGACCGACGGCGTGGCGGAGGTGACCGTCGAGTGCAACCCCGAGAGCACCGACCTCGCGCTGCTCGGCGCGCTGCGCGCCGCGGGGGTGAACCGCATCTCGCTCGGCGTGCAGTCCCTCGCGCCGCACGTCCTCGCGGGCCTCGGGCGCGCGCACGACCCCGCCGAGGCCCGCCGGGCGGTGGCCGCGGTGGGGGAGGCGGGCTTTTCCAACTTCAACGTCGACCTCATCTACGGAGGCGCCGGGGAGGAGGACCGCGACTGGGCCGAGAGCCTGGAACAGGTGCTCGCCCTCGAGCCCAGCCCGCCGCACGTGAGCGCCTACGCGCTGACGGTCGAGCCGGGGACCCCGCTCGCCGCCGACCGGGCGCGCCACCCCGACGACGACGCGCAGGCCGACCGCTACCTCTACGCCGACGAGCGCCTCCGGCGCGCCGGCCTCGAGTGGTACGAGATCTCCAACTTCGCCCGCCCCGGCCACGAGTGCCGGCACAACCGCGCCTGCTGGGCCCAGGCCGACTACCTCGGCTTCGGCTGCGCGGCGCACAGCCACGTGGGCGGGCGCCGCTTCCGCAACGTCGCCTCCCTCGACCGCTACCTGGCGCGCGTCGGCGCCGGCGAGCCGGTCGTCGTCGCCGAGGAGCGCCTCAGTGCCGAGGAGGCGGCGCTCGAGTCGCTGCAGCTCCGGCTGCGCACCCGCGAGGGGGTCCCCCGCGCCGCCCTCCCCGACGCCGAGGGCCTCGGGGGCCTGCTCGTCGCGCAGGGTGAGCGGCTCGTGCTGAGCGCCCGCGGCCGGCTGCTCGCGAACGAGGTCGCGCTGCGCCTCGTGGTCGGCGGATGACCACTGTTCGTGGGCAGCGCGCCGCCCCCCGTGGCGGAGTGACGTGGCATTTCGCGCAACGGGGCGCGACGATTCACTACGTTGAGTGGTTATTCGGGACGCCGATGGCATGAGAAGCATGGAAGGTCAGCGATTCTGCTACTGTGAGTGTTCGTGGTGACGACAATGCGTTGGCTGAGCACCAAGGAGGCGTCGGAGTATCTCGGCGTGAACCTCCGCACCCTGTACCGCTTCATCGACGAGGGTGGCCTGCCCGCCTACAAGTTCGGCCGGGTCATCCGCCTGATGGAGGACGACCTCGACAAGTTCATCGAGCACGCGCGGATCGCGCCCGGTTCGCTCGAGCACCTCTACCCGGAGCCGGTCCGACAGCTCGCACGGTGAGCCCCGCCGACGGCTGCGTCTTCTGCCGCATCGTCGCCGGTGAGGTGCCAGCCGAGGTCGCAGCGGAGAACGACGAGGCGGTTGCCTTCCACGACCTCGCGCCCGTCGCACCGCTCCACCTCCTGATCGTCCCCCGCGCCCACGTCGCCGACGCGGCGGCGCTCACTGCCGCCGACGGCCCGCTCCTCGGGAGCCTCTTCGCCCTCGCCGCGCGCGTCGCCGCCGAGCAGGGAGTGGGGGAGGGGGGCTACCGCCTCGTCTTCAACGTCGGCGAGGACGCCGGGAACACCGTCGACCACCTCCACCTGCACCTGCTGGGCGGCCGCCAACTCGCCTGGCCGCCGGGCTGAGACCGCACAGCGCCGGGCGGCTCCCCGCCGCTGGTAGCCTCACGCCGTAACCGTGCCGTCGACCCCGCTCAAGATCCTGGTCCCGGGCAACGACCTGATGGTCGGCCTGCTCGGTGAGCGCGATGAGCTCCTCCGCCTCGTGGAGGCGGAGTTCGACGAGACCACCATCCGTGTGCGCGGCAACGAGATCACCATCGACGGGCCGGACGCGACGCGCGTCGGCAAGGTCTTCGACGAGCTCGTCGCGCAGCTCGAGAAGGGGCAGTGGCTCGACGCCGCGCACGTCGGCCGCACGATCGAGATGGTCCGCCAGGACGTCCGCCCGTCGGAGGTGGTGGGCGAGATCGTGCGCGGCGCGCGCGGCCAGCCCGTGCGCCCGAAGACCGCTGGTCAGCGCCGCTACGTCGACGCCGTCGCCCGCAACACGATCACCTTCGGGATCGGGCCGGCGGGCACCGGGAAGTCGTACCTCGCGGTGGCGCTCGCGGTGCAGGCGCTGCAGGCCAAGCAGGTGAGCCGGATCATCCTCGCCCGCCCCGCGGTCGAGGCCGGCGAGCGCCTCGGCTTCCTCCCCGGCGACCTGATGGCCAAGGTCGACCCCTACCTGCGCCCGCTGTACGACGCCCTCTACGACATCCTCGAGCCCGAGGGAACCCAGCGCCTCCTCGAGCGCAACACGATCGAGGTCGCGCCGCTCGCCTTCATGCGCGGCCGGACGCTCAACTCGAGCTTCGTCATCCTCGACGAGGCGCAGAACACCACCCCCGAGCAGACGAAGATGTTCCTCACGCGCATCGGCTTCGGCACCAAGGCGGTGGTCACCGGTGACGTCACCCAGATCGACGTGCAGGGGGGGCGCTCGGGCCTCGTCGGCCTCGAGGCGATCCTCGGCCACGTCCCCGACCTCGAGTTCGTGCACCTCGGCGAGTCCGACGTGGTGCGCAACCGGATCGTGCGCGACATCGTCACCGCCTACGAGGCCGTCACCCCCGACCCCGCCCCGACCCACGGCGGCCGTCGCCCGGTGCCGGTGCGCGCCGCCACCGACCGCCCTGCCGGCTGAGGTGCCGATCGAGGTCCTCGTCGTTGACGACCAGGAGGAGCACCCCGTCGAGGTCGAGCGCTGGGCGGCGCTCGCGAGCGCGGCGCTCGGTGAGGTCGGGCTCTCGGGCGACGTCGAGCTGTCGGTGCACTTCGTCGACGAGGAGAGGATCGCCGAGTTGAACGAGGGCTACCTCGGCCACCCCGGGGCCACCGACGTGCTCTCCTTCCCGATCGAGGGCGAGCCGCTCGCGCCCGGCTCGCCCGGTGGGGTCCCGCTGCTCCTCGGCGACATCGTCATCTGCCCGGCGGTCGCGGCGGCGAACGCCCCCGAGCACGCCGGCACCTACGAGGCGGAGCTCGCGCTCCTCGTCGTCCACGGCGTGTTGCACCTGTGCGGGATGGACCACGAGGCCGACGCCGAGGCCGAGGTGATGGAGGCCCGCGAGCAGGAGCTGCTCGCCCTCCACTTCCGGGCGGGGGGGCCGACGTGATCCTCGCCGTGATGCTGCGGGGCACCGACATCGGGATGCTCGCCGCGGTCGCCGTCCTCCTCACCTTCTCGGGGCTGCTGGCGCTCGCCGAGACCGGCCTCGTGCGGATGAGCAAGGCACGGGCGCGCTCGCTCGTCGAGCAGAAGGCGCGCGGCGCGCAGAGCCTCGCCCGCCTCGTCGAGGAGCCGGAGAGCTTCCTCGCGCCGGTCCTCCTCCTCGTCCTCGTCTGCCAGCTGGTCGCGGCCACGCTCGTCGGGGTCGTCTCGGACCGCCTCTTCGGCGCGCTCGGCATCGTCATCGCCACCGCCTTCGAGGTGGTGGTGATCTTCGTCTTCTTCGAGGCCGTCCCCAAGCAGTGGGCGGTGCGCGAGGTCGACCGCGCCGCGCTCACCGTCGCCCCGGTCGTCTACCGCCTCATCCACTTCCCCCCGATCCGCGCCGTGTCCTTGCTCCTCATCGGCTTCGCGCACGTGATCCTGCGGGTGCTGTTCCGTGGTGACGGGGGCGAGCCGCAGCCCGAGGTCACCGAGTCCGAGCTGCTCGCCTTCGCCGACGTCGCCGTCGAGGCTGACGTCATCGAGCACGAGGAGCGGGTGCTGCTCTCCTCGATCATCGACTTCGGGGACACGATCGTGCGCGAGGTGATGGCGCCGCGCACCGACGTCGTCGCGGTCGCCGCCGAGCTCTCCGTCGCGGAGGCGATCGACCGCGCGCTGCGCGAAAACAAGAGCCGCCTCCCCGTCTTCGAGCAGTCCGTCGACGACGTCGTCGGCGTGGTGCACGCGCTCGACCTCGTGGAGGCGCTGCGCCACGGGAGCGCCGCGCGGCCGGTCCGCGAGATGATGCGTCAGGCGCACTACGTGCCCGAGACCAAGCGGGTCGCGCCCCTTCTCCGGCAGATGCAGTCCGAGCAGTTCCAGCTGGCGGTCGTGGTCGACGAGTACGGGGGGACGGCGGGGATCGTCACCCTGGAGGACCTCGTCGAGGAGCTCGTCGGGGAGATCGGCGACGAGCTCGACGCCAGCGAGCCGCTCGTGCGCCGCCTCGAGGGCGGAGGCTTTGTGGTCGCCGGGAAGCTCGGCATCGACGAGGTCGGCGACCTGCTCCACGAGGAGCTCCCCGACGAGGACTGGGACACCGTCGCCGGCCTGCTCCTCCACCGCTTCGGCCACCTGCCGCCCGAGGGTGCCGCGACCGAGGTCGGTCGCTGGCGCTTCACCGCGGAGCGGGTGGTCGGGCGCCGTATCCGCCTCGTGCGCATCGAGGCCCTCCCCGAAGCGGCCGAGGACCAAGGATGAGCGGCGGCGCTCCTCCCGAGGCCCCGCGAGCAGACGACGGGCTCGGTAGGCACCCCGGCTTCCGGTCGGGCTTCGTCGCGCTGGTCGGCCGACCGAACGTCGGGAAGTCCACGCTGTTGAACCGCATCCTCGGCACCAAGGTCTCGATCACCTCCCGCTCGCCCAACACCACCCGCACCGCGATCCGCGGCGTCCTCGACAACCCCGACCACCAGATCGTCTTCGTGGACACGCCCGGCATCCACAAGCCCCGCTCGGTGCTCGGGGAACGGCTGAACGAGCGGGCGGAGGCGAGCATCGACTCCGTCGACCACAGCGTGCTCGTGGTCGACGCCACGGCGGCCGTCGGCCGCGGTGACCGTTTCGTCGCCGACACCCTCTCGGGGCGCGTCACGGTGGTGGTGAACAAGATCGACGCCACCAACCCTGCCGTCGTCCTCCGCCAGCTCGAGGTGGCGGCGACCTCGCTCGAGCTCGACGAGGCCGAGTACTTCCCGGTCTCGGCGCGCACCGGACGGGGCGTCGACGCCTTCGTCGCGCACCTCGTCGAGGCGCTCCCACCGGGGCCGCGCTACTACCCCTCGGGGATGGTGCACGACATCCCGGAGGCCTTCTTCGTGGCCGAGCTCGTCCGTGAGCAGCTGCTGCGCGTCGCGAAGGAGGAGCTGCCGCACTCGATCGCCTGCCGCGTCACCGAGTGGGAGTGGCCCTACATCCGCTGCGAGGTGCTCGTCGAGCGCGAGTCCCAGAAGTCGATCGTCATCGGTCGCAACGGCGCCGTCCTGAAGGCGGCCGGTGTGGCCGCCCGCGCGCAGCTGCCGCCGGGTGCCTACCTCGACCTGCACGTGCGCGTCGAGCGCGACTGGCAGCGGCGGCGCGACATGATCGAAGAGCTCGGCTACTGACCCGAGCGGCGGCGCGGCGCTGAGCGAGGCCCGCCGCCGAATATCAAGAGCAGGTCAAGATCTGGCCAAGTAACGCCGGCGCCATTGCGGCTGATCCCTGTGAAAAGTACCCTTTGCACACCAGCAACAATGTGAACAGCCGGGGAGAGCGCCTCTCCGGAAAGCACAGGTACTGGCCCGTCTCCAAACGGGTCGTGGGCAGCGTAGATCCGACGGACGACCTGGTCGCCATCCATGGTCCGTCGGGGAGCAAAGGCGAAACCGAGCCCTCCAACTGCCGAATCACGACAATTTGGGGAGCGGAGTGCCGATCACGGTGGCGACTGCACGGCAGGGCATGGGTTGAGCTCGGCCCCGACTTCCAGAACACGGCCCCTCCTCGGGCTCGCGATCGCCCTCCTCGCGACCCTCGCCGGGAGCGCTGGCCTGGTCGCGGTGACCGCCGGCGTCGCGAGCGCGAGCACCTGCACCACCTCGAGCGCCTGCGCAACGGCGACGACCCTCGCCCTCAGTCCTGTCGCCCCGGCCAACGGGCAGTCGACGACGCTCGTCGCCACCGTGGTCGACACCTCCAACGCCAACGGGCCGGTCGTCGACGGTGCCAACAACGCTGACGGCACCGTCGTCTTCTACGAGGACGTCGACGGCAACGCCACCGACGCCCTCTGCTCCTCGAGCGGCGAGAACCTCGTCTTCGGCCCGGGGACAGGAAGCACCAGCGCCACCGAGGCGATCTGCACCACCAGCGCCCTCACCACCGGCGCGCACACGATCTACGCCGATTTCGTCCCCGCCGACGGCCTCTACAGCGCCTCGAGCAATGGCGGGCAGTCCGTGACCGTCGCCGCGACCGCCACCGCGAGCGCGGTGAGCGTTTCGCCGACCGCACCCCTCGTCGGCGTCCCGGCGACGATCACCGACACCATCACCCCGCAGGTGAGCGGTGCGGGCAGCGTGACCTTCTACGACAACGTCGACGGCAACGTCTCCGACGTCGTGTGCAGCGCAGTGAGCCTCACCAACGTGAGCGGCGCCAGTCAGGCGACCTGCCAGACGACGTGGTCGGCGCCGAACACCCACGTCGTCTACGCCGACTACACGGGGAACTCGAGCTTCGGCAGCTCGAGCGGCTCGGTGAGCGCCCCGGTCGGCCTTTCCTCGCTCAACCAGTCGCTCTTCGCGAACGCCGACCAGCCCGGAAACTGGTACATCCCCCCGAGCTCGGAGGGTCCGAACACCGGGACGGGCGTCACGCCGGGCGGCTGTCTCACCGCCGGTGCCACGACAGCGGGCGCGCCGATCCCGGGCTGCGCCCTCGCCACACCCGACGCGAGCGGCTCGGGGACGCTGCGCCTCACCGACAACTCGACCGCGAACTACAACTCCTCGCTCTGCACCGGCGGCAACACCGCGATGTGCGGCGAGGTCGGTTCGACCCTCTACGGTGCCAGCTTCCCGACCACCCAGGGACTGGACATCAAGTTCAACACCTACCAGTGGAACGGCACAGGCGGTGACGGTATCGGCTTCAGCCTCCTCGCGGTCGACCCCTCGAACCCCGTCGCGCCCTCGATCACCGGCCCCGCCGGAGGCTCGCTCGGCTACTCCTACGACCAGGGAACCGACAGCCAGGGCGTGCCGAACGGCTACCTCGGACTCGGGCTCGACGTCTTCGGTAACTACGAGAAGAAGACCTTCGAGGGGACCGGAACCAACAGCACCTGCCACCTGGCTGACAAGGGGACCAACAACAAGGAGCCCGGCTCGGTGACGGTGAAGGGCCCCGGTGGCTTCGACAGCACCGACGGCGAGTGGGACGACGGCTACTGCGTCCTCTCATCGACCCAGCAGAGCTTCACCACCCCCTCTGGCGGCCTGTCCAACCTCCCCCTCGGCGACACCCTCGACGCGCCGAGCGCCAGCTCGCGGCCCGCGACACCGGTCAGCGTCGAGCTCGTCATCAACACCAACACCTCTTCGACCCTCACCCCTTCGGGCTGGACCTCGTCGGTCCCCTCGGTCGGCTGGGGGGTGAAGGTGGTCCCCCTCTCGATCATTGGCGGCTCCTCGACGATCACCGGCCAGCCCGTGTACCTCACGGGCGCCCTCCCGAGCGACAGCTACCTCGAGTCGGCGAACCCCTCGTGGCTGCAGACCATCGGCTCGACCGCCGGGATCCCCAAGCAGCTCGTGCTCGGCTGGACCGCCTCGACCGGGGCGAGCGTCGAAGTCCACGAGGTGGGCGTCTTCGCCTCGACGACGGCGAACGGCCAGGTGCCCTCCCTCGCCATCACCAACACGGACAGTCTCGGCGGCCAGTTCCCCGCGAGCGGGAGCGCGAACTACGTCGTCACCCCGGCGCTGCCCTCGACGAGCGTCGCCGAGACGAGCCCGGTCACGGTGTCGATGGACTTCAACTCGAGCCACGTCACCCCGAGCACCCCGTCGGGCAGCGGCTGGTCCTGCGGGGCGCCTTCGGGGGGGCTCGTGCAGTGCACCTATCCGGCCTCGGCGGGAAGCCCCATCGAGCCCGGTACGACGCTGCCGAAGATCACCGTGCCGGTGACGATCTCCAGCGCGAGCGGGGTCATCGCCCAGCCGGCCACGGCCTCCTCGGCTGACGCCGCGTCGGCCACGGCCACCGACGACGCCGTCGTCGCCGGCGCCTCCTCCACCGGGACGAGCGTCACCGGGACGAACGCGACCCGCTCGGTGAACCAGGCCGAGACCTTCACCGCGACCGTGGTCACGCCCTCGGGCGGCAGCGGCCCCGTCGACCCGACGACGCTCTCCAATCCGACGAGCACCGTCACCTTCTACAACGGCGATCCCGCGTCCGGCGGGACCCAGCTCAGCTGCACGGGGGCGACCGACGGGATCGTGAGCGGCGCGGTCACCTCCACCTCGACCTGCAACGCCAGCTTCCCCGCGGCCGGCACCTACACGATCTACGCGAAGTACAACGGCGACGGGACCTACTCGCCTTCCACCACGGTGAACCCGAGCCAGACCTACACCGTGACGGTGAGCGCCGCATCGACGACGACGGCGATCACGACCAACCCGACACCCCTCAACACCAATCAGAGCGGGCAGATCGTGGCCACGATCACGGGTCCCGTCGACACGACCGCCACTAACAGCGGGAGCACTGTCACCTTCTACAACGGCGACCCGGCGACGACGGGAACGCCGATCAGCTGCACCGGAACCGGCGACGGCACCGTCAACTCGGGGTCGCAATCGACCTGCACCACCTCATTCCCGACGGCCGGGACCTACCCGATCTACGCGAAGTACAGCGGTGACAGCAATTTCTCGACCTCCACCTCCGGCCCGGCGAACATCGTGGTGAGCACCGGGGTCTCGTCCACCACCACCTCGATCACGACCAACCCGACGCCGCTCAACACCGGCCAGTCGGGCCAGTTCGTCGCCCACGTCTCCCCGACGCCTGACGGCGGCTCGGTCGCCTTCTACAACGGCAACCCGGCGACCACCGGCACGTTGCTCACCTGCACCGGAG
>DATLTN010000001.1 GCA_035533595.1 Acidimicrobiales bacterium | reverse complement strand
CGAGTGGGCTGGTCGAGCACGAGCTCGACCACGTCTTCGTCGGCCGCCTCGAGGAGCTACCGCTCGCGCCGGACCCCGAAGAGATCGCGGAGCTGCGCTTCGTCGCGCCGGCGGCGATCAGCGAGGAGACGCTCGGCGCGCCGCTCGCGCCATGGCTCGTCCGGGCACTCGGTCTCGCGCTCGCCGCGTTGTCCCCCGGCAGCTGAGGTCGGGGCCGGCCTGCGGGCTCAGGGCCTCCCCGCGGCGAAGGCGCCGCCGGGGAGGGGGGTGTACTGCACGACCGTGCCGTAGGTCTCGGCCTGGATCGCCTGGCCGCCGCCCGCGTAGATGACGACGTGGTAGATGTAGCCGCCCGAGGCGTAGAAGACCAGGTCACCCGGCTGCAGGGCGTCGAGGGAGACATGCGGGGTGGACTCGTACTGCGCCTCGGCGCTGTGCGGGAGGGAGACCCCGGCGTGCGACCAGGCCCACATCGCGAGCCCCGAGCAGTCAAAGCCGCCGGGGGAGGCGCCGCCCCAGGAGTACGGCGAGCCGAAGACCGAGCGGGCAGCGGTGAGCACGGCACCGACGTCACCGGAGCCGACGACCGTCGGCTGCGCCGGGGGTGCCGCGGCGGCGGGCGCCGGCGACGAGGCGTCGAGGGCGGCGGCGCGTGCCGCCTGCGAGGCGACGGCGCGCTCGGCGGCAGCCTGCTGCTGGGCCTCTTGTTGCGCGACGGCGCTCGCGAGCTCGCCCTTCACGCCGGCGAGCGTCGAGCTCACCTGCTGTTCGAGCCCCTGGGCGCTCTGCTGCGCGGCGGCGATCGTCGCCGCGTTGGCCTTTGCCTCGGCGTCGACGCGCTGCAGGGTGCTGCGCTGCACGCTCAGGCGATGCTCGGAGTTCTGCAGACTGCTCACTGAGGTGGTGAGGTTGCCGGAGGCGGCCTGCAGGTAGGTCTGCTGGGCGGGGAGCGAGCTCGCTGCCGCGGAGAGGTCGACCGACGCCTCGCCGGATCCGGCGGTGACGTAGGCGTAGATCGCCTGGCTGCGTACGGACGAGGTGTCGCTGCGGACCTGCTTCTCGGCGGAGCCGAGCTGCGAGGCGGCCGCCGCGACCTCGTGGTCGAGGAGGTTGGCGCGTGCCCTCGCCTGGTCGTACTGCTCGGAGAGGATCGCGAGGCGGGTGTCGAGGGTGTCGACCCGCACGGCAAGCGCCTGGGCGGTGGACTGGAGGGTCTGGATGTTCGATGCCGCCCCCGGCGAGGCGCTCCCGAGGACGACCGGGGAGGCGACGAGGAGCAACCCGGTTGCCGAGACGGCGAGGCGGGGGAGTCGGGCGCGGCCGCTCCGCTGCGAGGCGACGGAGGGGCGCGCACCGGCGCGGAGTTGGACCGCGAGCGGTCCCTCGGCAAATCGCACGATGGGGTCGCAACTTACCAGCAGGTCGCGATTGCGCAAGGGAATTCTGCGTTTCGCCTGATGAACGCGGTGCCACTACCGTTGCCGAGCGGCCGCAGCCCGCGCGCCGGAGAGCGGAAAGGAACCGGATTCGTGAGCGCTTCCGAGGACTCGGCGACCGCTGCCTACCGCATCGAGCACGATTCGATGGGGGACGTCCGGGTGCCGGCGGCCGCCCGTTGGGGCGCGCAGACCCAGCGCGCCGTGGAGAACTTCCCGATCTCGGGGCGCGCCGTCGAGCCGGCGCTGATCCGGGCGCTCGCGCAGATCAAGGGGGCCGCCGCCACCGCTGCGGCCGAGTTCGGGCTCGTCGCCGCCGAGGTCGCCGCGGAGATCGCGAAGGCTGCGGACGAGGTCGCCGCGGGGGAGCACCTCGCCGAGTTCCCGATCGACGTCTACCAGACCGGCTCGGGCACCTCGACGAACATGAACGCCAACGAGGTGCTCGCCAACCTCGCCTCGGAGCGCCTCGGTCGCGCCGTCTCGCCGAACGACGAGGTCAACGCCGCGCAGTCCTCGAACGACACCTTCCCGGCGGCGATCCACCTCGCCGCCGCACAGGAGATCGTCTCGGACCTCGCGCCCGCGCTTGCCCACCTCGCCGCCGTGCTCCGCGACAAGTCCGCGGAGTTCTCCGAGGTGGTGAAGTCCGGGCGCACCCACCTGATGGACGCCACCCCCGTCACCCTCGGCCAGGAGTTCGGCGGCTACGCGGCGGCGATGGAGCACGGGATCGAGCGCCTCGACTCGGTGCTCGGGCGCGTCGCCGAGCTCCCCCTCGGGGGCACCGCGGTGGGGACGGGGCTGAACGCGCCGGTCGGCTTCGCGGCGCGCACGATCGCCCTGCTCGCCGAGCGCACCGGGCTCCCCCTCACCGAGGCCCGCGACCACTTCGAGGCGCAGGGGGCGCGGGACTCGCTCGTCGAGGCCTCCGGGGTGCTGCGGACGGTCGCCATCTCGCTCTACAAGATCGCCAACGACCTCCGCTGGATGTCGTCGGGGCCGCGCTGCGGTCTGTCCGAGATCCACCTCCCCGACCTGCAGCCGGGCTCGTCGATCATGCCGGGCAAGGTGAACCCCGTCGTCCCCGAGGCGGTCTGCCAGGTCGTCGCGCAGGTGGTGGGCAACGACGCCGCGGTGGCCTTCGGGGGCTCGGCGGGCAACTTCGAGCTGAACGTGATGCTGCCGGTGATCGGCCGCAACCTCCTCGAGTCGGTCCGCCTGCTCGCCTCGGTCAGCCGGGCGCTGGCGGACAAGTGCGTCCGCGGCATCGAGGCAGACGTCGAGCGCTGCCGCACCTACGCGCTCTCCTCCCCTTCGATCGTCACCGCGCTCAACCCCTACATCGGCTACGAGAACGCAGCGAAGGTCGTGAAGTCGGCGCTCGCCGAGAACAAGGACCTCCGCCAGGTCGTGCTCGAGATGGCCCTCCTCTCCGAGGAGGAGGTCGACGCGGCCCTCGACGTGCTCGCGATGACCCGCGGCGGCATCGTCGGCGCCTGACCCGCCGTCGGCGGCCGGGTCGCGCACTACCCTCCGGTTTATGCATCCGATCGAACGGTTGCGCTACGTCGCCCGCGCCGGGGACGTCGACCCTTCGCTGCTCGCCGAGGAGGCCGCGCTGGCGCTCGGCGCGCTCGCCGCGGAACCACGGGCGCTCGTCCCCGCGGCGCGTCGGCTTCTCGAGTTCCACCCCTCGTGCGCGCCGCTGTGGTGGGTCTGTGCGGAGCTGCTCAGCGCCGACCGACCCGCGGCACGCGCCGAGGAGCTCGCCGCGGCGCTGAACGAGGACCCGACCGCCGACGAGCTCGCCGCGGCGCTCCCCGGCGCCGCCACGCTCGTCACGACCGGTGGGGCGATCATCGACTCGGCGTTGCGGGAGCGCCCCGACCTCACCGTCCACCTCGTCGGGACGGCCGCCTCGCTGCGCTACCAGCTGAGGCGCATCGGCGACACGGTCGAGGTCGAAGGCTTTCTCGGCCACGAGATCGCCGAGGCCCTGGACGGAGCGGGCGCGGTCGTCGTCGAGGCGGCTGCGGTGGCGCCCGACGGGGCGCTCTTCGACCCGCTGGCAGCGGCCCTCGCAGGGGCCGCCGGCGAGCTCGAGCTGTGGGTGGTCGCCGGCTGTGGCCGACTGCTCCCTGCGGCGCTCTTCGCCGCGTTGCGTGCCGGGACGGGTCAGCCGCAGCGAGCGCGCCAGTCCCGTGGCAGCGCCCTCCCTGTCGGCGGGCCGGACGAGGACCTCGACGCGGAGGGCCCTACCCCCGAGCTCGCCCTCGTCGCCCTCGACGGGCGGGCCGTGATCGCCGGGCCGGAGGGTCCGTTGCGGCTGCGCGACGCCGCGGCGCGCGCGCGCTGCCCGGTCCCCCCCGAGCTCCTCGCGACGGTGCGGGAGTGAGTTACCCCGCACCTCGCACACCGTCGGGCCGCCCCCGATGAGGGCGCACCCCGACGAGCAGGGAGTCGTCGGCTCCTACCTGCGCCTCGGACTGGCCATCGGGCGGCACATCGACGGCTTCATCGACGCCTACTACGGCCCGCCCGAGTTGCGCCGCGAGTCCGAGGGCGCGCCACCGCGCCCGCCGCAGGCGCTCGCCGCTGAAGCCCGCCAGCTGCTCGGCGCGATCGACGGCGGGACGCCACTCGGAGCGCCCGGCGACGACCCGGCAGGCGAGGTCGAGGGGCGGCGGCGGTTCCTGCGCGCCCAGGTCCTCGGCCTGTTGACGAGCGCGCGGGTGCTCGCCGGTGAGCATCTCGACTACGCCGACGAGGTCGAGTCCTGCTACGGCGTGCGCCCCCATCGCGTCGAGGAGGACGAAATCCTCGCCGCCCACCGCCGCCTCGACGAGGTCGTGCCCGGCAGCGGCCCGCTCGCCGAGCGCTACATCGCCTGGCGCGAGTCCCAGGTCGTTCCGCCCGACCGCCTCGAGTCGGCGATCGCCTCGCTCGCCGAGGACCTGCGCGAGCGCACGGGGCGGCTCTTCGGCCTCCCCGAGGGCGAGTCGGTCGAGTTCGCGCTCGTGGACCATCAGCCCTGGTCGGGCTTCAACTACTACCTCGGCGACCTGCGCTCGCGGGTGGCGATCAACACCGACCTGCCGGTGCTCTCGCCCTCGCTCGCCCACCTCGTCGCACACGAGGCCTACCCGGGCCACCACACCGAGCACAGTCGCAAGGAGGTCGGGCTGGTGCGCCGCCGCCGCTACCTCGAGGAGTCGATCTTCCTCGTCGGTACCCCGCAGTGCCTGATCGCGGAGGGCCTCGCCGACCTCGGCCTCGAGATCGTCATGGGCCGCCGCCCCGAGCAGCTCGTCGCCGAGCACCTGCGACCGCTCGGCATCCCCTACGACCCGGACACCGTGGCGGTCGTCGCCGAGGCGGGGGAGGCGCTCGGCGCGGTGCGCGCCAACGCCGCCTTCCGGCTGCACGCCGACGGCGCGGATCCCGAGGTGGTCGTCGACGAGGTCGCCCGTCTCGCGCTCCTCCCTCCCGAGCGGGCGAAGAAGAGCGTCGAGTTCCTCTTCGACCCGACCTGGCGGGCCTACATCACCTGCTACGTCGAAGGCCTCCCGCTGTGCCGCCGCTATGTCGCCGGCGATCCCGCCCGATTCGAGCGGCTGATCACCGAGCAGTGCGTCCCCGCCGAGCTGGCGGCCTGAGGACGATGTCCGAACGCAGCCGCGAGTTGCCGCGCCGCTCGGTCCTCGCCGTCCCGGGCTCCTCCGATCGCTTCCTGCACAAGGCGCCGACGCTTGCCGCCGACATGTTCCTCCTCGACCTCGAGGACGCGGTCGCCCCTTCGGAGAAGGCGGCGGCGCGCGACAAGGTCGTCTCGGCGGTGCACGACCTCGACTTCGGAGAGGCGGTCCTCGGGGTCCGCATCAACGGCTGGTCGACCACGCACACGCTGCGCGACGTGCTCGAGGTGGTCGGCCGGTCAGGCGAACGCCTCGACGTCGTGATGCTCCCGAAGGCCGAGAGCGCGGCACAGGTCGTGGCGCTCGACCTCGTGCTCTCCCAGGTCGAGGCCGAGGTCGGGCTCGCGCCAGGGCGGACGGGGGTCGAGGTGCAGATCGAGTCGGCGCGCGGTCTCGCGAGCGTCGAGGAGATCTGTGCCGCCTCGCCCCGCCTCGAGGCGGTGATCCTCGGCCCCGTGGACCTCGCCGCCTCGCTCGGCATGCCGATGCTCACGGGCGGGGAGGCTCCGTCGGGCTACCCGGGCGACCACTACCACGCGGTCCACCTCGCGCTCCTCGTCGCGGCGCGGGTGCACGGCCTGCAGGCGATCGACGGCCCCTTTCTCCGCCTCGACGACGACGAGGGGCTGGCGGCCTTCGCGGGGCGCACCCGCGCCCTCGGCTTCGACGGCAAGTGGGCCATCCACCCGAGCCAGATCGCGACCCTGAACGCCCTCTTTACGCCCCCTCCTGCGCAGGTGGCGCGCGCCGAGGCGATGCTCGCCGCCCTCGACGCGGCCGAGCTCGACGAGAAGAGGGGAGCCCTGCGGGACGCCGGCGAGATGCTCGACGAGGCGAGCCGCAAGCTCGCGACCGCGGTCCTCCGCCGCGCCGGGCGAGGGGCGGGCCGATGAGCGACGCCAACGGCGTCACCGCCCGCCGCCCGCTGCGCATCCTGCTCGTCGAGGACTACGTCCCCGACGCGACGCTCGGCTCGGGCTACGGGCGGATGATCGACACGATCACCGAGCTGCAACGCGCCGGCGACGTGACGGTCACCCTCTTCCCGACCTTCGGCGCGAGCGACGCGACGCCGCACGCCGGGCCGAAGAACGTCGAGATCCTCGACATCCCTCTCGAGCGTCACCTCGCGGAGGTGCACGCGGCGGGCGGCGGCTACGACCTCGTCATCGTCTCGCGCCCGCACAACTACGAGGTCGCCTCGCCGATCCTCTCGGACTGTCTGCCGGGGGTGCCCGTGATCTACGACGCCGAAGCCCTCTACTTCCGACGCCTCGAGCGACAGGCCAAGCTCGCGACCGGGGTGGTGCGGGCGAAGCTGCTCCTCGAGGCGGCCGCGATGCGCCGCCTCGAGGAGCGGATCGCGGCCGAGGCCGACGCCGTCGTCTGCATCTCCGACGAGGAGGCCGACCTCCTCACCCGTCACGCACGCCGGCGGGTCGAGGTGAACGGCCCCCTCCTCGCCCACGCCGCCTGGACCGACGAGGGCTTCTCCGAGCGACGGGCGGTGGGCTTCGTCGCCGGCTGGTCGGCCGGCCCGCGCTCCCCGAACGTCGACGGCCTGAAGTGGTTCGCCCGCCACGTCTGGCCGCGCGTCCTCGCGCGCGTGCCGGGTGCCGAGCTCGTCGTCACCGGCTCGGACCCGCCGCTCGAGGTCACCCGCTTCGAGTGCAGCTCCATCCACTACGCCGGCGTCGTGCCCGACCTCAACCGCTTCTACGCGAGCCTCCGACTCGCGGTCGTCCCCATCAGGTACGGTTCAGGGGTGAAGTTGAAGGCGGTGGAGGCGCTCCAGTCTGGCGTCCCGACCGTTGCGACAGCCGTTGGGGCGGAGGGCATCCCGACCGATGTCACGGATTTGATCCCGGTGACCGACGACGCCCGCGAGTTCGCCGACCTGGTGGCGCTGCTCATCGGGAACGAGGAGATCTGGCGCGCGCAGCGCGAGCGGTTGAAAGAGCAGTGCCGCATCTGGGAGGAGCACCCCCAGAGCAGCGTCTGGCCGGGCCTCGTCGCGCACCTCGTCGGGGCGTCGGGTCGCGGGGGCTTCCATGTCTGACGCCGCCGGCCGCGACCGTCGTGGGGGACGCGAGGCCGAGCACCTCGACCGCGCCATCGACCGCGAAGTGTTCCTCCGCCTCGTGACCGACCCCGAGAGCGGGGAGGCGATCGGTGGGCTGCTCGCCGCGGTGCGCGGCAGCGCGCTCGACGACCCCGACATGCGGTTGCGCGAGCTGACCGAGATCGAGCGGATGCGCGACCTCGAGATCGCCCGCCTCGAGGCCGAGCTCGCCGAGAAGACCGACGTCGTCTTCGACCTCGAGACGGCGCTGTTCCACGCCAGTCGTCGGGGCGACGACCTCGACCGCCGCTGGAACGAGCTCGCGGAGGAGTACGAGCAGGTGGCCGAGCGCCTCGTCGAGGCCGGCGGCCGCCTCGAGGCGATCGAGGGGCAGGCGAGCTACCGGGCGACGCTCGCGGTGACCGGGATCCTGCGCCGCCAGCCCGCGGTCTACTCCGGGGTGCGGCGGTTCGCCCGGCGGGTCTTCACCCGGTCGACCCCCTGAACCCTTCGCGTTCGCTGGTGCGATGGTGACCGAACGGCCCGAGGCGCTGCCGCGCGTGCGCTTTGCCGAGGTGGCAGAGCCGGTCGCCTCGGTCGTGGTGATCGGCTTTCGACGCGCCCCCTTCCTGCTCGGCTGCCTGCGGGCGCTCGAGCGCAGCGCGCGCGAGGTCCCCTACGAGCTGCTGCTCGTGCTCAACCAGCCCGACCGGGAGCTGGTCGACGTCGTCGAGCGCCAGGTCACCGGGGCGCGGGTGCTGCGCACGAGGGTCAACGTCGGCTTCGGCGGCGCAGTGAACCTCGCCGCCACCGAGGCGCGCGGCGAGTTCCTCGTGCTCTTGAACGACGACACCGAGGTCGCCGACGAGTGGCTCGAGAGGCTCGTCGAGACGGCGCGGCGCCATCCCGAGGCGGGCGCCGTCGGGAGCACGATGCTCTTCCCCGACGGGAGCCTGCAGGAGGCCGCCTCGGTGATCTGGGCGGACGGCTCGACAGTCACCGTCGGCCGCGGCCTCCCAGGAGACAGCCGCCGCTACGACTACGAGCGCAAGGTCGACTTCGGCTCCGGCGGGGCACTGTTGATCCGAAAGGCCCTGTTCGACGAGACGGGCGGGATGGACCCCGCCTTCTTCCCGGCGTACTACGAGGACACCGACCTCTGCCTGCGGATGGCGGCGGCAGGCCACCCCACCTGGTACCAGCCGCGGGCGCGGGTGCTGCACCACGAGTCGATGAGCACGACGAGCCCCTTCCGTAGCTTTCTGTTCGCGAGGAACCGGGCGACCTTCCAGTCCAAGTGGGGCGAGCTTCTCGCGCAGCGCGAGACCGCGGCGCCCTGGGACCAGACGGCGATCGACCGCGCGGTGTGGAAGGCGATGGGCTCGCCCCTACGCGTGCTGCTCATCGACGACCAGGTCGCGGACGCCTCGATCGGCTCGGGCTACCCGCGCATGGCTGACACCCTCCGCTCGATCCAGGAGTCCGGCCGCTACCACGTCTCGCTGTTCGCCTCGCTCGTCGACGGGGCGCGCGACACGACCTTCGCCTGCTCGCTCGGGGTCGCGGTCCTCGACGGCTTCACCCCGGACGACCTCCGTCGCCATCTTGAGGAGCTGGCCGAGCCCTACGCGGCGGTGGTCGTCTCCCGGCCCCACAACTACGAGCGCTTCGCGCCGGCGATCCGCGAGCTGCACCCCGCGACACCGATCATCTACGACGCCGAGGCGCTCTTCCACGTGCGCATCGAGCGGCAGGCCGCCCTCGGCTACGGCGCCCACCTCTACACCGAGGCCGAGGCAATGCGCCGCGTCGAGACCGAGATCGTCCGCGACGCCGACCTCGTCGTCACGGTCTCGGAGGACGAGGCGGCCTTCGCGCGCGAGCACACCGACCGTCCCGTCCACGTGCACAGCCCGCTGCTGCACGACATCGAGCCGGGGCGCAACGGCTACGCCGAGCGCGCCGACGTCGTCTTCGTCGCCGGGTGGGCATGGGGTGTACACACCCCGAACGTCGACGCGCTCTTATGGTTCGCCCGCGACGTCCTCCCCGAGGTGCTGGCGCGCGCTCCCGGGTCACGGCTGCTCGTCACCGGCTCGCACGCCCCCGAGCCCGTGCTGCGCCTCGCCGGGCCGTCGATCGTCTTCACCGGGCGCGTCCCGGACCTCGAGGCCTTCTACGGAAACGCCCGCGTGGTGATCGTGCCGATGCGCTACGGCGCCGGGGTGAAGAACAAGACGGTGGAGGCGCTGCAGTTCGGGTTCCCGACCGTCTCCACCTCGGTCGGCGCGGAGGGGATCGACCTCGCCGTCGCCGACTGCCTGCTCGTCGACGACGACGCGAAGAGCTTCGCCGTGAAGGTCGCCTCGCTGCTCGCGGAGCGGGGTGCCTGGGAACGGCAACGCGCGCTCATCCTCGCCCAGCACGAGGCGTGGCGGGCTGCCGCCCGGCCGTCGGTGTGGCCGGGGGTCCTCGACGAGGTGGTGGCCAGCCGCCGCGAGGCGCCCGCCGCGCGCTGAGCTGGGCGGGGTCCGCAAACGACGGCTCCGGCTACCATGAGCCGGTGCCAGAGCTGGAGTCGCCGCCGCAGCTCGACCCGGCCCTCAGCGAGCTCGTTCGCCTCGCCGCTGACCGTCCCCCCGCCGAGGCGGGGCCGCGCGCCATCCCCGTCGAACGCGCCGGTGTCGACGAACGCCTCCTCTACAGCCTCGAGGAGAAGGTCGACGAGCTCGAGCACCTGCTGCGGACCCAGGCCGAGGCCGCACAGCAACGCGAGCAGCTGCGTGAGCTCGAGCTCCGCTCCCTGCAGCACGACCTCGCCCTGAAGGAGCAGTACGTCATCCAGCTCGAGGCGCAGCTGCACACGATCGAGGCCTCCCGCGACGAGGCGGCCGCCGCGCTCGCCGCGACGCAGGCAGAGCTCGCCGAGACCGCGCGCCGCCTCGCCGAGGTGGGGGCGCTCGCCGATGCCATCCAGCGTCAGCTCTCCTACCGGATCGCCCGCCGCGGCGTCGAGGCGCTGAAGCAGACCGGGCCCCTCTACCGGGTCCTCAGGGTGGGAGCCCGCGTCGTCCTCGGCCGCTGATCGCCGATGATCTCCTATGCGCAGAACGCAGAGGACGTGATCCTCGCGCGCGCCCTCGGCGGGACCAGCAGGGGCTTCTACGTCGACGTCGGCGCCGCCTCGCCGACCGAGGCGACGGTCACCCGCCACTTCTACGAGGCGGGCTGGCACGGGATCAACATCGAGCCGGTGCCCCAGTGGGCGGCCCAGCTCCGCTCGGTGCGCCGAAGGGACCTCAACCTCGAGGTCGCTGCGGGCGCGCAGGAGGGCGAGCTCACCTTCTACCGGGTCGCCGACGACCCGTCGCTGTCGACCCTCTCCGAAGAGGTAGCCCGCCGCTACCAGGCCAAGGGGATGCGTGTCGATGCGGTGACGGTCCCGATCACGACCCTCGACCGGATCCTCGAGGAGGCGGCTCCGGACCGGATCGACTTCTTGAAGATCGACGTCGAGGGGGCCGAGGCCGAGGTGCTCGGGGGGATCGACCTCCGCCGCTGGCGGCCGCGCGTCGTCGTCGTCGAGGCGACCGAGCCCTACTCCTTCATCCCGACGCACGACCGTTTCGAGCACCTGCTGACCGGTGCCGGCTACCTCTACGCGTCCACCGACGGGATCAACCGCTACTACGTCCCCGAGGAGGAGTCGGCGCTCGTCCCCCTGCTGGTGCCGGCGAACGCCCTCGACGACTTCGTGCCGATGCGCGAGCAGCTGCTCATCGAGGAGATCGGGCGGCTGCGCAACTTCGTCCGCCAGCTGCAGCGCCGCGGCGCCGCCGGCGGCGAGAGCGAGGAGGCAGGCGACTCCGGGGAGCCGCTGCCGCCGCTGTTCGAGGCGGCCGCCTCGAGCGCGCCGGCCCGTCTCGCAGTGCTCGCCACCCCGCAGTCGGGCGGGGAGCGGCTGACCGCGCTGCTGGCGGCGCTCCTCGGCGTCGACGAGGCGGTCGCCGACCATCCCGCCGACGTCGGCTGGGAGGCGCTCCCGGCGCGCGGCATCGTGCGCCTCGGCTGGCCACGGAGCGAGCACCTCCACCGACTCCTCTCCCGGCACGGTTTCCGCGCCGTGACTGTCGCCCGCCACCCGCTCGACGTCCTCGTCTCCATCTGCCGTCTGGTGCAGGTCGACCGGTCGACCCTCAACTGGCTGGGCGGCGATCTCGGGAGCGAGGACCCCCTCGTCGACCGCGACCCGACGAGCGCGGAGTTCCGCGAGTGGGCGCTCGGGGCTCGCGCCGAGCGGCTGCTCTCGATCTCCGCGGAGTGGTGGAGCGACCTCGCGACGGCGCGCATCCGCTACGAGGAACTCGACCGCCTCGAGGCAGCGGCCGCCGGCAAGGGTGGGCAGGCCTCCCCCGCGGCGAGCGGCGACCTCGAGGAGCTGCCCGGCGGCTGGCGGGCGTACCTCACCGCCGAGGTCGCAGGCCCGCTCCTCGCCCGCCACGGCGCCGTCGCCGCGGTGCTCGGCTACCCGGCCGCCTCCCTCGACGGTCTCCCCGATGCCGCCGAGGCGCGCCGCAACTGGGAGGCGCTGTGTGCCGGCCCCTGAGCGCCGTGCCCCCCGCTCGGTTTTGAGGCACCTCGCCGCGTCGGCGCTCGCCCGCCGGAGGGTCGGGCTCGGCGGCGTGTGGGCGCTCGCGAGTCTCTTCTACTACTGGACCGCCACCTCGAGCGGTGACCCGATCCTCTTCGGGCAGGGGCAGGCGGACTACTACAACGACCTGACGAGCGGCTTCCTCGCGGGCCACCTCTCGATCCTCGCGTCGCCGCCGAAGGGGCTGCTCGCGCTCCACAACCCGTACGACCCCCTCGCCAACGCGGCCTACTCGGGGGTCTTCCACGATCTCGCGCTCTACCACGGCCACTTCTACCTCACGTGGGGGCCGACGCCCGTCCTCACCCTCTTCCTCCCCTGGCGCCTGCTGCACGTCGGCCAGCTCGAGCAGAACCTCGCCTGTCTGATCTTCGGTGCGGTCGGCCTCGCGTTCGCCCTCGCGCTCCTCGACGCCGCGGTCTCCTGGCTCGTCCCCCAGGCCCGGCCGTGGAAGGCGGTCCTCGGCGGCCTCGTGCTCGCGACCGCCGGGCTCGTGCCCTTTCTCCTGCGGACGCCGGAGATCTACCAGGTCTCGATCGCCGGCGCCTACTGCTTCACCTGCGCCTCGCTGTGGCTGCTCACCAAGGGCCTCTCCGGCGCGCGCCGCGCGAGCTGGTGGCTCGGCTTCGCGAGCCTCGCCGCGGGGCTCGCCGCCGGCGCGCACTGGGACATGGTGCTGCTCGGCGCGCTCCTCCTCGGGTCGCTGTGGTACCTCCACCGCGAGGCGCCCGTCGGCCGAGGCGGGGAGGCCCGTCGCGCCCTCGTCGTCGTCGGCCCCTTCGCCGCCGCGGTGGTGCTGCTGCTCGCGTACAACGTCGCCCGCTTCGGCAGCCCGCTGCAGTTCGGCGCCTCCTACCAGCTCGCCGGGTACGACCCCACCAAGACGCCCTTTTACAAGCTCGGCTACCTGTGGCCGAGCCTCTACTACTACTTCGTCGCGCCGATGCGCTGGACCTTCGCCTTCCCCTTCTTCGCGCTCGCCCCGCCACCGGCCTACCCGGGCGCGGTGCCCGTCACCTACGTGCCCGAGGAGATCGGCGGGATCCTCACCACCACGCCGCTCCTCCTCTTCCTCGTCGTGCTCGCCGCCAGGCGCCGCCTCGCGCCCCTGCTGCGCAACCTCTGCCTGGTGCTCGTCGGGCTGGCCTTGGTGATCGCGGTGCTCATCGCCTTCAGCCTGCCGGGTGGCTCGATGCGCTACGAGGCCGACTACGCGACGCTCTTCACCCTCCCGGCCCTCCTCGTCTGGATGGCCTGGCAACCCGCGCGCCTCGCGCTCCGGCGCGCCCTCACGGCGCTCGGCGCCGCCTTCGGCCTCTACGGCGCGGTGGCGCAGGTCGCGCTCTCGACGACCGGCCCCGTCGACTGGCTGCGCCTCACGAACCCGAGCACCTACTCGTCCCTGCAGCACGCGACGAGCGTGCTGCCGACGCTCGTCGTGATGGCCGAGGGCCACGCGAGCGTGGTGCGCGTCATCGATCCCGACGCCGGCTACCCGACGGCCCTCGGCGACTACGGCACCTATCAGGCGGGACGCTCGTTCACCCTGCTGCACGACCACGAGGAGATCGACGTGATCGCGCCGCACAGCGGCAGCTACGAGCTGACCGCACGCTACGGGCGGGCCGAGACGGCGCCCTCGGGCGGTCGGATCACCGTCTGGGTGCAGGACGGCACGACGATCGACCACTTCCGCTTCCGCGCTGGGAGCCACGCACTCGCCGTGCCGCTCGTGCGCGGTCTCAACGAGCTCGAGGCGTGGGTGACCTTCACCCATCCGCAGGCGCCGGGAGCCTTCCCCGACATCCTCACGGTGGAGAACCTCGCCTTCAGCGTCCCGGCTCCTCCGGCAACGGCTCTTCGAGGGCGCTGAAGCGGTACTTGAAGCAGGCGACGACCCAGCTGAGCGGGTCGCGCAGGATCGAGACCTTCTTGCCCTCGATGAACGAGCGCGAGTGGTACGAGACGGGCACCTCGACGGGGTGGTAGCCGCAGCGCAGCAGCTTGCCGGTCAGCTCCCAGTCGAAGTCGAAGCGGTTGCACTCGAGGCGCAGCCCTTCGAGCGCGTCGCGCCGCAGCACCTTGTACATCGTGAACGGGTCGCGCAGC